>NZ_JBEPCJ010000003.1:0-74896 GCF_040299565.1 Spirillospora sp. NPDC000708 | reverse complement strand
AGGCGGACGAGTTGGACGAGCGGGCCGGCCTGCACTGGAAGACGCGGACCCTCGTCGGCTGGGCGGCCGGACGGGCGTTCGCCTGGGTCGACGACGAGATCTCCGATGCCGACCGCGCCTGGGTGGCCGTCCATCATCCGGGCCGGGCGCTGCTGCATCGCGTCGACGCGCGCGCGGGGTTGGGAGATGGCGATTACCGCCTTCTGGAGGAGTGGCTGCGGGCGCTCCAGGGTCCGACGTAATGGGGGTGGTGGAGCAATCTCGGCGGAATCGGCGATCTTGCGGGGATCGTCGGATAACGTCGGAGGCGACAGGTGCCGCGACCGTCCGGGGGGTCCCGCTTCATTACTCTCGATGTGCGTTAACCCGCAATGTGCAATCATGTCGGCACCCCAGCCGCCTGATTACTTCCGCTAAGTGAGTCCACATGCCGGGTCCAGGCAATGTCGGCGAACGTGTCCGCAACCTGCGGCTCACCAGACGCCTGTCGCAGGCACAGCTCGCCGGTCACGACCTTTCCGACAGCTACATCTCATTGATCGAGTCCGGTAAGCGGACTCCGACGCCGACGGTCCTGCGCATGCTGGCCGAGCGGCTCGGCTGCACGCCGGAGTACCTCGCCGAGGGCGTCGAGCCGGAGCAGCGCGCGCACCTGGAGGTGCGGGAGCGCCATGCGCACCTCGCGCTGCTGGGGGGCGACCCGGGCACCGCCGAGTCGGGCTTCGACGAGGTGATCGCGCGCAGCGACGATCCGGACCTGACGTCCCGCGCCCGGTGGGGCCGCGCCCGCGCCCTGGAGGAGCTGGGCCGCGCCGACCAGGCGATCGCGCTGTTCGAGGAGCTGCGCGAGCAGGCCGAACGCGACCCGGGGAGGGCGAGCTGGCTGCCGCCGGTGATCGCGCTGGCGCGCTGCTACCACACGGTCGGCGACCTCGGGCAGGCGATCGCGCTCGGCGAGCGGGCGATGGACCGGCTCGGCAAGCTCGGGCTCACCGCGGGGCAGGAGTACACCGAGGCGGGCAGGATCCTGCTGCTGGCCTATGTCGACCGTTCCGACCCGGCGCGCGCGCACGAGCTCGGTAGGCGGCTCCTGTATCCGGAGGGTTCCAAGGACGACGAGTCCACGAGCGTCCACTACCAGCGCGCCAGCATGCGCGCGCTGGAGGAGGGGACGATCGGCGACTCCCTGTACTTCGCGGACCAGGCGCTGGCCGCCCGCACCGACGCGACGCCCGTGCAGGCGCAGGCGCGTCTCGATCTGGCCGCCGCGAAGGCGCTGCTGAGGGGCGTCATGCCGTTCTCAGAGCCGGCGCCCTCGGCGGGGGCGGACGTCGTGTCGCCGGGCGAGGGCGTGCCGGGCATCGAGAAGCCGCGCGCCGAGGGCTCCCGCCAGGCCGCGCAGGAGGCTTTGGAGCTCCTGCGGGGAACGGACGCGCTCGAAGGGGCCGAGGCCACCGAGAGCACCATCGCCAAGGCGCGCGCGCTGGTCCTCGTGGGGGAACTGGACGAGGCCATTGCCGAGCTGGAGCAGTTCCTGGACACGGGGATGGCTCTGGCGCCGCCCGAGAAGGCGAACACCCTCACGCCGCATCCCGGCAACGACCTCGCCGCGCGCACACAGAAGACCGTCCTGGCCCGCCTCGTCCTGGCGCGGGCGAGGGTCGCGCAGGGCGACCGCGCCGCGGCCCAGGTCGTGCTGCGCGCCGCGTCCGAGCAGCTCAGGACGCTGCCGGCCGGGCGTCCCGCCGCGCACCTGCTGCGGGAGCTGGGCGAGCTGTTCGAGCTCGTCCAGGACAGCGAGTCGGCCGCCGCGGCGTACCGGCAGGCGCTGGAGGCCGCGGGCCTGCACGCCGCCCCCTCGCAGGAGGCGAACCACGACCTCGGACGGGTCTGACCCGCGGCGCGTGTGACTGGCACGGAGGACCCGGGCGGCGCCCCGGAATAAACGCGGCGGCGCGCCTGTCGTACCATGGTGACGGAAACATGGGATGACTGGCTGACCGGATGTCGACGCCCCTGGCTCGAGGAGGGACCGTGACGCTGCGCACCGCCCGCCGGTCGTCGCTCGTCGACCAGGTGATCGAGCAGCTCAGGGGCGAGATCACCGGCGGTTCCTGGCCGGTCGGCGGGAAGATCCCGCCGGAGCCGGTGCTGTCGGAGACCCTCGGCGTCGGCCGCAACACCGTCCGCGAGGCCGTCCGGGCCCTCACCCACGCGGGACTGCTCGACAGCCGCCAGGGCGACGGCACCTACGTGCGGGCCACGAGCGAGCTGTCCAGCGCCGTCCGGCGGCGCCTCGAGACGGCCGAGCTCGTCGAGATCCTGGAGGTGCGGCGCGGCCTGGAGGTCGAGGCCGCCCGGCTCGCCGCCGCGCGCCGCACCGACGCCGACGTCGCCGCCATCGCCGACGCCCTCGGCCGCCGGGACGCGGCGTGGGCGGCGGGCGAGCACGCCGCGTTCGTGGAGGCCGACCTGGCGTTCCACACCGCCGTCGTCGAGGCGACCCACAACCAGGTCCTCACCGACCTCTACCGGGACTTCAGCACCGCCCTGAGGGCCAGCATCGGCGCGGCGGGCACCCTCCTGGAGCACGCGGACGTCCCGCACGGCCCCATCGCCGCGGCGGTGGAGGCGGGCGACGCGGCCGCCGCCGCCCAGGCCACCCATGCCTGCCTGGACCAGATCCTCGCCTCCACCGGCCCGTGGAAAGCCGCGCCCCCGGCCGCGCAGGCTCCCAAGGCGCCCAAGGTCCCGGAGGCCCCGGAGGAGCGCGAGCCCTAGCGGCGGAGCGCGTCCGGCATCACGCGGTCCGCCGCGTCCCATCAACGATCACCGGCGTGACCGGCCCCCGCGCCCGCCACGCCGCCCCCCGACCGGTTCGACGCGCCCATCGGCGCATGACGAAGGCGACATGAACACCTCGGCAACGACCCCCGTCCCCCGTGCCCTGACCGCCTGGTCGCTCGTCGGCCTGGTGCTGCTGACGATCAACCTGCGGGCCGCCATCACCGGGATCTCCCCGGTGCTCGGCGACCTGCGCGACGCGTTCGGCCTGTCCGGGGTCGAGGTCGGCGTCCTCACCACGCTGCCCGTCCTCTGCCTCGGCGTCTTCGCGTCCCTGGCGCCCGTCGCCGCGCGCAGGCTCGGCACCGAGACCGCCATCGCCGGCTCCCTCGTGCTGATCACGGCGGGGATCCTGCTGCGGGTCGTCGCGGCGCCGCTGCCGCTGTTCGTTGGAACGGTCCTAGCGGGTGCGGGGATCGCGATGGGGAACGTCCTCATGCCCGCCGTCATCAAGCGCGCGTTCCCGAACCGCGTCGGGTCCCTCACCGGCCTCGCGATGATGCTGATGGCCGCCAGCGGCGCCGTCGCCGCCGGGCTCGCCGTCCCGCTGAACGACGCGGGCGGCTGGCGCCTCGCGCTCGCCGTCTGGGCCGTCCCGTCGCTGGTCGCGGCGCTCGCCTGGGGGCCGCTCGCGCTCCGCGGCCGCCGCTCCCCCGACCGGCCCGCCGCGCCCTCTGCGCCCGCTGCCGGCCCTGCGGCGCGGGAGGGGTCGCTGCTGCGCTCGCCCGCCGCCTGGTTCGTCGCGGTGTTCATGGGCCTGGCGTCGCTGATGTTCTACGTGCTGATGTCCTGGCTGCCGGAGATCATGAAGGACGCCGGGTTCGCGCCCGCCACCGCCGGGATGATGGTCTCCACGATGATGATCGTCGGCATCCCGCTCGGCTTCGTGGTCCCCGTGCTCGCGGCCCGGCTGCGCGACCAGCGCGCCGTCGTCGCGGGCGTCGTGCTCACCATGGTCGTCGGGATCGGCGGCCTGATCTTCGCGCCCGCCGCCGGCTGGGCGTGGACCGTCGTGCTCGGCATCGGCACCGGCAGCGCGTTCCCGCTCGCCTACACCCTGCTCAGCCTGCGCTCGCCGAGCCCGTCCGTCGCGGCGCGCCTGTCCGGCATGGCGCAGACCGGCGGCTACCTGCTCGCCGGGTTCGGCCCGCTCGCCATGGGCGTCCTGCACAGCGCGACGGGCGGCTGGCACGTCCCGCTGACGCTGCTGCTCGTCCTCGTGGCGCCGGAACTGGTCTTCGGGATGCTCGCCGCCCGGCCCGGCTTCGTCCGCCCCGCCCCGCGCTCGGACGTCCTGGACGGCCGTCTCGTCGAGCCGAAGGGCCTGCCCGCCGCCGAACCCGCCCGCACCCGCTGACGCGGGGGCCTCTAGGGGGTTACCGGGTCAGCCGGTCATGTCGACGGCGTCCAGGTCCAGGACGCGCGCGTGCAGGACGAGCCGCTGGTGCAGCGCCGCCCGGAGCGCCCGGTGCAGGCCGTCCTCCAGGTAGAGCTCGCCCTTCCACTGGACGACATGGGGGAACAGGTCGCCGTAGAACGTGGAGTCCTTCGCGAGCAGCGACTGCAGGTCCAGCTCCCGCTTGGTGCTCACGAGCTGGTCCAGGCGGACCTGGCGAGGGGGGATCTTGGCCCAGTCCCGGGACGACAATCCGTGCTCGGGATAGGGCCTTCCCTCGCCCACCGCCTTGAAGATCACGCCCCGAGTCTACGTGCCCCGACTGGCCCGGTCACCGCATTCCACCGATTGGTAAACCAGTTACACCGCAGCTCAGAGGCCCCGTGAGTAACTGCCGTCACAGGGCGTCCGGCGGCCCGGGACGGGGTCCGGACGGCTTCCGGCGGGCGCCGCCGGAGGACAGCCAGGTGGTCGCCGCGTCCACCCGGCCGTGCACGCCCAGCTTCGGGTAGGCGTGCTCCAGATGCTTCTCGACCGTCCGCGGGCTGATCGCCAGCCGCCGCGCGATCTGCCGGTCGGTGAGGCCCCTGGCCAGCAGGTCCAGGACCGCGGCCTCCCGCCGGGTCACCCGCTCCCGCGCGGGCGGCGCGAGCCGCCGCATCGCCCGCGCGAGCCGGGGCCGCAGCAGCTCGGCGACCGCCCGGTCGTCGTCGCCGAAGTCGCCGCGCCGCCGGTTGACCGCCAGGCACACGCTGCGCGGCTCGTCCCCTGACCAGCCGGCGGGGAACGACATCGCGAGCTGGTGCTCGGCGCCGAGCGGCCGGTACACCTCCGCGTAGGCGGCGAGCGCGTGGTATTCGGCGCGCGACTGCAGGTCGGAGCGCAGGAGGGGCGTGCCGGGCCCGGACGTCGTGTGCGCGACCAGCGGATCGGCGGCCTTGTGCCGCGCGAACGCCGCCAGCGCGTCGCGGCTCAGCAGCCCGTCCGGGACCGTGAACGGCCCCCCGGCGCCGTCCGGGCGCACCGACCACACGAGGCTGTCGCCCGGCAGCACGCTGAGCAGCAGCGGCAGCAGCGCCGGGAGCAGCGTCCGCTCGTCCTCGGCGTCGATCAGGAGGTCGGCGACCGCCAGCGTCCGCCGCAGCCCGACCTCCCCGGAGCCGGTCATCCCTCCACTGTAAATTCCCTGGTCAGACGGGGACAAGGCGGCCATTCGCGGCCTGTCGCCAGACCGCGCATACGGGATTTCCCGTATTCGCCGGCGGGCGCGCGCCGACCGAGACTGGCAGTGAGGGGAGGAACCGACATGCGCAAGGTAGCCGACTGCAGGGACTACCCCAGCGAGATGAACTGCACGCTCACCATCGCCGGCGAGGAGCAGGAGGTGGTACGGGCGGCCGCCGAGCACGCGGCGTCCGTTCACGGGCACGAGGACAGCCCCGAACTGCGCGAGGAGATCCGCCAGGGGCTGAAGGACGAGGTGCCGCAGCACGCCTGATCAGACGGCATCCGATGTGGCCGGGACGGACCCCGTCCCGGCCACGTCCGCGTCCAGGTGCGACGCGAGTGGCTGCGGCGCGGACGGCTTGGCGTGGGTGGCTCCGGCGTCGGCGGGGGGCTCGGCGGATGGCCGTCAGCGGAGCTTGATCGCGCCGCCGTCGGCCATGACCGTCTGACCGGTCATGTACCGCGCGTCGTCACCGGCGAGGAACGCGACGATCGGCGCGACGTCCAGCGCCGGGTCCCCGAACCGGCCCAGCGGCACCTTGGCGGCCGACTGCGCGTACTGCTCCGGCCGCGCCTGCGCCCACTGCACCACCCCGGGCGTCATCGCCATCGGGCAGACCACGTTCACCCGGATGCCGTACGCCGCCCACTCGTTCGCCGCGACCCGGCTCAGCCCGCGGATCGCCTCCTTCGCCGCCGCGTAGGACGCCTGGTTCGGCTGCCCGTCCAGCCCCGCCCCGGACCCGAAGTTGACGATCGACGCCCCGCCGGCCTTCTTCAGCTCCGGCAGCGCGGCCAGCATGAAGTTGCGCGTCGCGAACAGGCCGGTGTCCATGGCCAGCCGCCAGTCGTCGTCCGTCTGCTCCTCGAAGGGCTTCTGGCGGGACGCGCTCGCGTTGTTGATCAGCGTGTCGAGCCGTCCGAACCGCTCCACGGCGGCGGCGACGGCGCCGTCCGCGACGGCCCGGTCCGAGACGTCCCCCTGCCGGAACACGACCGCGTCGCCCAGTTCCAGCGCGAGCGCCTCGCCCGCGTCCCGCTGGAGATCCACCGCGACGACGCGGGCGCCGCGCTCGGCGAACAGCCGCGTGACCGCCCCGCCGATCCCGGACGCGCCGCCGGTGACGATGGCCACCTTGCCCTGAAGGCTCCCGTTTCCCATGCTCAGCCCCGATTCCCGCCCGGTCGTACGCCGTGGCGTTTCCCCACAGCTACCAGGCACGACGAAGCTTCAGGACCGTCGATTCGACTCAGTGAGACCTCGCCGGGCGCCCTCCCGGGCGGCCCGCCGGCACCGGGGAAACGAGGAAGGTCCCGGCCGCTGTGCGGTCGGGACCTTCGTTCGGCTCGCGCCGGTGGCGGAGGATGCGAGATTCGAACTCGCGAGCGCTTGCACGCAACACGCTTTCCAAGCGTGCGCCCTAGGCCACTAGGCGAATCCTCCACGGGAGAGCCTACCGGTTCTCGGGCAGTGACCTGACATCAATTACGGCGGAGACCGGGATCGGCCCGTACACGTGCGGGAAGACCTCGTCGCCGACCGGCTCGTGGCGGACCGGCGCGTCCAGCCGCGCCACGTCGATGACCAGCAGGACCAGGTCAGAGCGGGGGACGGCGCCGTAGAAGCGGCCGAGCACGCCGTCCACCTGGCCCATGTCGGAGGAGCAGTGGACGAACCCCTCCTCGTCGAGCGTCCGGCCGAGCGTCGACATGGCGTACGACACACCCGAGTCCCGCACGGATTCCCAGTGGCGGCGCTCGGCGATGTGCAGGAGCGTCTGCTGCGTGGCGTCGGTCATGGGCGGGAGAGTACGCGGCAACCGTCCCGACCCTCGCCGCCGATGCCATAGACTCTGTGCAGACCCCTCGCACGGCGTCACCCTGTGAACCTCCCCAGGGCCGGAAGGCAGCAAGGATAAGCAGGCTCTGGCGGGTGTGCGGGGGGTCCCTTGCTTTCACCGCGCCACCGCGCCTGTGACGCTCTGCTTCTCGAGGGAGGGCGGACCCCCGATGAGTCTGGCTCTGTACCGCAAGTACCGGCCAGCGACCTTCGCCGAGCTGAAGGGGCAGGAGCACGTCGCCGAGCCCCTCCAGCAAGCGCTGCGCAACGGCCGGATCAACCACGCCTACCTGTTCAGCGGGCCGCGGGGCTGCGGAAAGACCTCCAGCGCCCGCATCCTCGCCCGCTCCCTGAACTGCGAGCTGGGCCCGACGCCCGACCCGTGCGGCAAATGCGACTCGTGCGTCGCGCTCGGCCCGTCCGGCAGCGGCCACATCGACGTGATCGAGATCGACGCCGCCTCGCACGGCGGCGTCGACGACGCCCGCGACCTGCGCGAACGCGCGTTCTTCGCGCCCGTGTCGGCGCGCTTCAAGGTGTACATCATCGACGAGGCGCACATGGTGACCCGCGAGGGCTTCAACGCGCTGCTGAAGCTCGTCGAGGAACCGCCGCCGCACCTGAAGTTCGTGTTCGCGACCACCGAGCCCGAGAAGGTCATCGGGACGATCCGGTCCCGCACGCACCACTACCCGTTCCGGCTGATCCCGCCGGGCGTGCTGACGGAGCTCGTCGAGGAGATCCTCACGTCCGAGGACGTCCCGTACGAGGCGTCGGCGCTGCCGCTCGCGGTGCGGGCCGGCGCCGGGTCCGCCCGCGACACCCTGTCGATCCTCGACCAGCTCCTCGCCGGGTCGGACGAGCAGGGCATCACCTATGCGCGGGCCGTCTCGCTGCTCGGCTACACCGACTCCACCCTGCTGGACGAGGTCATCGCCGCGTTCGCCGCCCGCGACGGGGCCGCCGTGTTCGCCGCGATCGACCGGGTGATCGAGAGCGGCCAGGAACCGCGCCGGTTCACCGCGGACCTGCTGGAACGCATCCGCGACCTGGTGATCCTCTCGAACGTGCCGGAGGCGGGCGGCTCGGGGCTGCTGAACGTCCCGCCGGACGAGCTGGAGCAGATGCGGCGGCAGGCGTCGTCGATGGGACCCGGGGAGCTGACGCGGGCCGCGGACCTGCTGCACACCGGGCTCACGGAGATGCGCGGCGCCACGTCCCCGCGGCTGCTGCTCGAACTGATCTGCGCCCGGATCCTGCTGCCGGCCGCGTACGAGGACGAGGCGTCCATGTTCGCCCGTCTGGACCGTCTCGAACGCCAGGCCGCGCAGGGCGGCTTCGGCGGCGGCGGGCCGGGCGGTGCGCCGGGTGACGGCTTGGCGCAGGCCTTCGCGCCGTTCGCGTCGCCGGGTCCGGGGTCCGCGCCGTCGGCGGGACCCGCAGGGGCGCCTGGTGGAGGCGCTCCGGGGGGTGCTCCGTCGGCTGGTGTTTCGTCGGCGGGCGTTTCGGCGGCTGGTGTTCCGTCGGTCGGGGGAGCTGCCGCAGGGAGTGTCCCGGCGGGCGCGGCCCCGGCGGAAATCGGCCCTGCGGGTGGGAGCCCGGCAGGTGGCGCCTCTGCGAGGGGCGTCTCCGTGGGAGACGGCCCGGCGGGAGGTGCTCCGGCGGGAGGATCTGCGTCGGCTGGCGCATCGGCGACCGGTGGTGTCGCTGGGGCCGGTGGTGCCTCTGCGGCTGATGGTGCGTCGGGCGGTGGCGTTGCAGGCGGTGGCGTTGCGAGCGGTGGCGTTGCGAGCGGCGGCGGGGCGTCTTCTGAGTCTGGGGTGAGGCAGCCCCCGCCCGCCCAGGGGGGCGACCCCACTTCCAGTGTCGACCCCGCCCGTGCACCGGCGGAAGCAGAACGCAGTTCTGTGGATAACCGCCGCTCCACCGCAGCCCAACCTCAGAACGCCGGCGGGCAAGGCGCCGGCGGGCAAGGCGCCGGCGGGCAAGGCGCCGGCGGGCAAGGCGCCGGCGGGCAAGGCGCCGGTGGTGCGGCCGGGCAGGCGTCCGCCGCGACCGGCGGGGTGGACGTGTCGACGGTGCAGCGGTACTGGCCGGACATCATCGAGGCCGTCAAGCAGAAGAGCCGCGCGACCTGGATGGTCATCATGTCCGGCGTGCGGCCGGCGTCGCTCGAGGGACGCGTTCTCACGCTCGCGTTCGACGCCGAGGGGAACCGTCTCGGGTTCGTCAACGGCAACCGCGACGTCATCCTCAGCGAGGTGCTCCGGGAACGGATGGGCGTCGACTGGCGGATCGAGACGGTGTCCGGCGGTGCGGGCGGCGGACGGGGCCAGGGCGGCCCCGGGCCCAACGCGGGACCGGGCGGTGGACGGCCCGGCGCGGGCGGCCCCGGAGGCTCAGGCGGCGGATTCGGATCCGGTGGCGGGTCCGGTGGCGGGTTCGGTTCGGCCCCCTCGGGCGGCTTCGGGTCGCCCGCTACAGGCGGATCTCAGTCCCCCGGCGGGTTCGGTTCGTCGGCGCCGTCCGGTTTCGGCGCCGGAACGGGCCAAAACGCGCCGCAGCAGGGCGGCCCGGCCTCGAATCCCGTCCCGCGCCCGGCTTCCGGCGGGAACGGCGCCAACGGCTCGAACGGCTCGAACGGGGCGAGCAGCAGGAACGGGTTCAGCGCGGGCGGTGCGGCGGCCGGGGACCTGGGGCCGCTCCCGCCGCCGCCGGACGAGCCGCCGCCGCCTCCCGAGCCGTCCCCGGTGGACGAGAGCGACGAGGTGGACCCGGAAGGGGACGCCGACGCGGACGGCACCGAGGCGGAGATGAGCGGGATGGCGCTCATCCAGCGGGAGCTGGGCGGTCAGATTATCCGGGAGATCGACAACTCCTGAGGAGCGACGCCGGCTCCCCGGGAAAGGCCGCGAAGCCCCCTCAGTGCGGGATGCTCTCGATCAGGTCTCCGGCGCCCTTGCGGAGCAGGTCACCGGCCACGCGGACGCCGAGATCCGCACCCTTCTCCGGCGGGGACCACTCCTGCGCATGCACGAAGCGCGAGCCGTCCGGCGTGAACACCATGCCGCGCAGGCTCAGCCGCCCGTCGCGTTCGATGCGGGCGTGGCCGGCGATCGGGCTGTTGCAGTGCCCCCGGAGGTCGTGCAGCATCGCGCGTTCCGCGCTGACGCACAGCCGGGTCTCCCGGTGATCAAGCAGGCGCACCAGGTCCACGGCATCGGAGTCCGCGCGGCGGCAGTCGATGGCGAGGACGCCCGAGCCCACGGCGGGTAGGAGGTCGAGGGTCTCGCCCGGCCGGTCGATTCCCAGCCGGGTCAGGCCCGCCCGCGCGACCACGACGGCGTCGAGGTCGTCGCCGGAGTCGAGCCGCTCCAGCCGCGAATCCACGTTGCCGCGCAGGAACTCGATCCGCAGGTCGGGACGGATCCGACCGAGCTGGGCGCGCCGCCGCACCGCCGACGTCCCCACGCGTGCTCCCGGCGCGAGATCGGCCATGCGCCGGATCCCGCCCGCCGCCGGGAACAGCATCACGTCGGCGGCGTCGTCGCGTTCGACGTACGCGGCGAATCCCAGCTCGTCCGGACGGGGGACGTCTCCGGGCACGTCCTTGAGGCAGTGCACCGCGACGTCGACGCGGCCGGTCAGCAGCGCCCGGTCGATCTCCGTCATGAACGCGCCCTTGCCGCCGAGCTCGCCCAGGTGCCCCCGGTGCCGGTCGCCGGCGGTCGAGATGCCGACCACCTCGACCGCCACGTTCGCCGACTCCCGCAACCGGGCGGCCACTCCGCGGGCCTGCACCATCGCCAGCGCCGACGTCCGGGTGCCCAGCCGCAGCACCCTTCCATTCCAGCGCTGGGAGGACGCCGGTGCGAGCGCGTCCGACCCGGCGGGCACCGGCGCCGTCACCCTCGAGCCACCCGCCAAGCCACCCGCCGCGCCCTGCGCCGCGCCCTCCGCAAAGGTTTCGTCGTCGCCCGTCATGTCCATCCCCTCTGGTGCGGCCCGAAGGCCGAGCCGCCGCCCGCGCGGTGAGCCGCTTCCTCCTCTGTGATTGAACCGTGCCGACCTCGCGGTGCATCGGGGAACGTGCCGTCCGGTGCCCGGCCGCCCCTGCGACACCCCGTCGCACGGTCGCGGAGGGATACCCGGTGACCTGGGACTTCGGCGCTATCCTGCACAGAGAGCGAGTGATCAACTACGGGCGGCGATGCCGTCGCCATACTGGGAGCGGGCGGATGCGGGCATTGATCGGCGAGCGTCGGCGATACGAGGTCAACGGCACGTGCCGGGCGGCGCCGGCCAGGCGGCACGAGCGACCCGCCCGCCCTCGCGTCCCCCGGCCCGAGCCCGCCTCCCCCCATGTCACCCCCCTTCACGGACACGGCGCCTGACCGCTCCTGGTCGGCGTCGCTACCGAGTCCCCTCGCTGAGGTCGGCGACCGGAGGGGACTCCAGTTCTCCGAAAGGGAAGTGCACCACCTCATGATCGACAACCTCAAACGCGGTCTGCTGGTCGCGGCCTCCATCAGCGGGGTCTTCGTCCTGGGACAGGCCGCGGCACAGGCGGCCGCGGACGGCCACGACGGCCACGGCCATGCGAGCGCCGGTTCGGGCAACCAGAGCGCCGCCGTCAGCGGGAAGACCGGCCACGGCGGCAAGGGCGGCAACGCCACCAGCCAGAACGGCGCCGCCTCCGGCAAGACCGGGAACTCCGGGAACTCCGGCTCCACCGGCGGGAACACCGCCGGCAACCTCTGCGTCATGGCGGACTGCGTGGCCCTCGCGTCCTCCGGGAACTCCGGCAAGACCGGGAAGACCGGCGACAGCGGGAACGCCTTCAACACGTCGAGCACCACCGGCGGCCACGGCGGCCGTGGCGGCGACTCGGGCGAGAGCCTGGCGAAGGGCAAGTCGGAGTCCGCGGCCGTGACCTACGCCAAGACGTACGGCGGCTGGAACGGTGGCGGCGCCGCCGGCGCGGCCTCCGGCAACAAGTCCCTGTCGCAGAGCGGGGAGACCGGCAAGGGCGGCGACGGCGGCCACGCCGACAGCAAGAACACCGCCCTCTCCGGCCAGACCGGCAACTCCGGGAACTCCGGCTCCACCGGCGGGAACACCGGCTACAACGTCTGCGTGATGAGCAAGTGCGCGGCCGCCGCCACGTCCGGCAAGTCCGGCGACACCGGCAAGACCGGCGACTCGGGTGCGGCCGCGAACACCTCGCAGACCAGCGGCGGCAACGGCGGCCGCGGTGGCGACTCCGGCAACGCCGGAGCCGAGGGGCACAGCAAGGCCCAGGCCGCGACCGGCGCGGAGAGCGACGAGCAGTCCTCGAAGGAGGGCTACCGGCTCGCGAACGGTGGCGGTGACGACAACGCCGCCGACTCCGGCGACCACGCCGCCGCCGACTCGGGCGACCACACCGTCGCCCTGACGGGCGACACCGGCAAGGGCGGGAACGGCGGCAACGCCGAGAGCAAGAACATCGCCGTGTCCGGTCAGACGGGCAACTCCGGCAACTCCGGTTCCACCGGAGGCAACACGGCCGCGAACATCAGCCGCCCCCACAAGGACGGCGAGAAGGACGGCGAGAAGGGCGGCGACGAGCGCGGCGAGCACGGCGAGCACGGCGACCGTCCGCTGATGCTGGCCTTCGCCTCCTCCGGCGACTCCGGCAAGACCGGGGACACCGGCGACAGCGGCAAGGCCTGGAACACCTCGCAGACCAGCGGCGGCAACGGCGGCCGCGGCGGCGACTCCGGCAACGCCGGGGCCAAGGGCCACAGCGAGGCCACCGCCATCAGCCGGTGACCCGAGGTCACATCGGCGACTGAACATCAGGTGACGCCGCCGCCCCGTCCCGGCTCGAACGCGGGACCGGGCGGCGGCCCACCTGGACGGACCCGACGAACGGTCGAGGCCCCGTCCGCGTGAGAGGGGCCACCAGACCGGGGGCGCGCGCCTTGTGGCGCGCGCCCTTCGTCGTGCTCGGGGCCTGGGGCGCTCGGCGGCGGACGGGATCGTCCGGGAGATCGGCGGATCCCGCGGCGCGGAGTCCGGACATCGGGCGGCCCGCACGTACCGCATCGTCCCGTGACCCCGTAGTCTCGGGGGACGGACGTCCGGTGGTCGTGCGCGGTCGCGAGAGAGCAAGGCCCTTCCGAGGGGGCCGGAAGAGGGGTGCACCGTGGAACCCGGTGGTCAGTTGAACATGCAGGAGCTGCTGCAGCAGGCGCAGGCCATGCAGGAGCAGCTGTTCGCCGCGCAGCGGGAGCTGGCGGAGGCGGAGGTGAAGGGCACCGCGGGGGGCGGGCTCGTCACCGCGACGGTCAACGGCCAGGGCGAGGTCACGGGGCTGTCGATCGACCCGAAGGCGATCGACGCCGACGACCCGGCGGACACCGCCGAGACCATCGCCGACCTGGTGCTCGCCGCGATCCGCGACGCGGCCCGGGAGGCGGCCGAACTGCAGCAGGAGAAGATGGGCCCGCTCGCGGCCGGCCTCGGCGGCGGGGGCGGCATCCCCGGCCTCGGTGGAGGCGGCGCGCCGGGCGGCGGCGGGATCCCCGGCGGCTTCCCCGGCCTGGGCGGCGGCTCGGGCGCCTGACGGCCCGCCGGGCGGACGGCCGACGCCCGAAGCGAGCGGCCCGCGGCCGGCACAAGAGATCGTGAACTGAAAGGAGGGGTCCGTTGTACGAAGGGGTGGTCCAGAACCTCATCGACGAGCTGGGCAGGCTGCCCGGTGTCGGCCCCAAGAGCGCGCAGCGGATCGCCTTCCACCTCCTCGCCGCCGATCCGGCCGACGTCGAGCGCCTCGGCAAGGCGCTCAAGGAGGTCAAGGACAAGGTCCGCTTCTGCAGGACGTGCGGGAACGTCGCGGAAGAGGAGGAGTGCCGGATCTGCCGGGACGCCCGCCGCGACCCGTCGGTGATCTGCGTGGTCGAGGAGTCCAAGGACGTCGTCGCGATCGAGAAGACCCGCGAGTTCCGCGGCCGGTACCACGTGCTGGGCGGCGCGATCAGCCCGATCGAGGGCGTCGGCCCGGACGACCTGCGGATCCGGGAGCTGATGCAGCGGCTCGCGGACGGCACGGTGACGGAGCTGATCCTGGCGACGGACCCGAACCTGGAGGGCGAGGCGACGGCGACGTACCTCGCCCGGCTGGTCAAGCCCATGGGGCTCACCGTCACCCGGCTGGCGAGCGGCCTGCCGGTGGGCGGTGATCTGGAGTACGCCGACGAGGTGACCCTGGGACGCGCATTCGAAGGACGGAGGCTGCTCGATGTCTGACACCAACAGCCCGCAGGACTGGAACGCCCTCGCCGAGCGGGTGGCGTGCCATGTCGACAACTACCTGAACGGGCTGGAGGCCGTGGCGCGCGGCGACGCCGGGACGCACACGATCCCGCTGCTGCTGCTGGAGGTCTCGCAGGTCATCCTGGCGGGCGCGCAGCTCGGCGCCAGCGCGGACGTGATCCTTCCGGACAACTGGGAGCCGGAGATCGGCGACGACCCGGACCTCGACGCGGTCCGCACGGGCCTGGCGGAGCGCCTCGCCGACCTCGACGAGTACGTCGAGGTGTTCGACCCGTACAAGGACACCGAGCCGACGTCGTACCGCCTGTCGGACGATCTGGTCGACGTCGCCAGCGATCTCGTCCACGGGTTGCGGCACTACAACCAGGACCGTCCCCTCGAGGCGCTGTGGTGGTGGCAGTACTCGTACTTCAACCACTGGGGCAACCACGCGGGCGCGTCGCTGCGGGCGCTGCACGCCTACCTCGCGAACGACCGCCTCGCCGTGGCCCAAGAGGCCGCCGTCGCCCAATAGCGGGGCGCGTGTCGGAGGGGTGTCCTAGCGTGGGGGTATGGATGATCTTTCGGCTTCGGGGGAAGATGCGCTGATCCTGCCGGACGCGTGGCGGCGGCGGATGTTCGCGCGGCGGGGCGGGCGGCCGGGGCCGGCGATCAAGGTGGACGGGTCCGCCGCCGAGGGTATGCGGGAGCGGGTCCGCGCGTTGGAGGCCGAGCGGCCGATCGGCGAGCGTGACGGTGTCGGCCCGGAGATGGCCGGGGCGGCGCGGGAGTACCTGGCCGGTGCCGCGAACCCGCTGGGCGCGGCCGTGGTCGCGGCGCTGCTCGCGGAGGACGCGCGGTGGGACCCTGCTGTCGAGAAGCTCGCGGCGCCGCTGGCGGACGCGTGGGTGGGCGAGCACGGGCTGCCGTTCGCGGCGTGCGCGTTCGCCGAGCTGAGCGGGCTCCGCTGGGGCGTTCCCGGCCTGAGGGTCGCCGGGACGCCGGATGAGGGGCCCGGCAGGTCGGTGGGGTCGACGCCGGCGTGGCGGATCGGGGCACGGCTGCGGGGGCTGCTGGCGGTCGCCGCCGAGGACGAGTACGAGAGGGCGGTCGAGGCCCTCGCGGGGTGCCGGCGCGGTGCGGCGCAGCGGACGGCGGTGTCGTTCCTGGTGCCGTCGCGGCTCGACTGGGTGCAGGAGTGCTGCGAGGCGCCGCCGGACCTGCGGTACGAGTCGGGCTTCCTGTGGATGCTGCACTGCGCCCTCGGCACATCTCGCCATGTGGAGACGCTGGCCTGGTACGGGCTGCCCTACGTGCACACGTGGAACCGGTCGTGCCTGGTGACGATGCTGGACGGGCTGGACGCGGCGGCCGTGCCGCTGCTCGTGGCGGCGTACGACGCGAACCAGTGGAACACCGACCTTCGCAAGCTGATCGTCGAGGTGCTCGCGATCGTGCCGGGCGATGAGGCGTTCCAGGCGCTGGTGGACCGCGCCGACCAGAAGCACGTGCGGCCCGCGCTGCTCGCGGCGATGAAGCGGTTCCCCGCGCGGGCGCTGCGGTTGCTGGCGGCCGCGGACGCGCCGCATCTCGCCGAGCTGCTGGCGGGGCATGTGCGGGCCCATCCGGAGCTGGCGGCGGCGGCCGGTGTGGCGGTGCGGGACGACGGCCGGCTGCCGGACGCTCCCCTGGACGCGCTGCCGGGCCCGCTGGCCGATCCGCCGTGGCTGCGGAAGGCGGAGGCGGCGAAGCCCGTCGTCGTCGGGGGGCTCGAGCCGCCCGCCGAGACCGCGATGCGGTGGGAGCCGGGCGAGCGGGAGGAGTGGGCGAAGACCGACGACCGGCATCGGGTCCCGGCCGGTGACGACTGGGACGCGCTGGTCGAGGAGTTCCGCGAGGGCCGCGCCTACGGGTACGGGCTCGGCGTCCTCACGTACGGGCCGGTGGAGAAGGTCCGGCCGTGGCTGGCGGGCTGGAAGCCGCAGCTGTGGGAGGCGGAGATGTGGCTGCGGCCGGTCGTGGCCCGGTTCGGGGCGGACGCGCTGCCGGTGGCGCTGCGCGTCGCGGAGGCCGATCCGGCGGGGCTGGCCGACCGGGCGCTGCCGTTCCTGGACGCGGGGGTGGCGCGGTTGATGGCCGCGTCGCTGGCCAAGCCGAAGCGGGGCCGCGCGACGGCGCTCGCGTGGTTCGGCCGGCACGGCGTGGACGCGGTGCCGCTGCTGGTCCCGGCGGCGCTGGGCAGGCCCGGCCCGGCGCGGCGAGAGGCCGAGGGCGCGTTGCGGATGCTGGCCGAGAAGCACGGAAGTGACGAGGTCATCAAGGCGGCGGCGCGCGCGCACGGCGATGAGGTCGCGGACGCCCTGCGCGCGTCCGTCATGGTGGATCCGCTGGAGCTCCTGCCGAAACGCATCCCGGTGGTGGGCGAGTGGGCCGTCCCGGAGTCGCTGCCGCAGATCAGGCTCCGCGGGCGCGACGACGCGCTGCCCGCCGGTGCCGTCCGGCATCTGCTGACGATGCTGGCCATGTCCGGCATCGACGAGGTGTACGCGGGCGTCGGGATCGTCAAGGAGGCGTGCGATCCGGAGTCGCTCGCGGAGTTCGCGTGGGCGCTGTTCGAGCAGTGGCGGCGGAACGAGGCGCCGGCCAAGGACGGCTGGGCGCTGGCACAGCTCGGCCGGCTCGGCGACGACGGGACCGCCCGCCGGCTGACGCCGCTGATCCGCGCGTGGCCGGGGGACGGCGGGCACTCCAAGGCGGTCGTGGGCCTGGACGTCCTGGCGGCGATCGGCACGGACGTCGCCCTGATGCAGCTGTACGGCATCGCGCAGAAGGTGAAGTTCAAGGGGCTGAAGGCGCGCGCGCAGGACAAGGTCCAGGAGGTCGCCGACGGGCTGGGCCTGACGGCGGAGCAGCTCGGCGACCGGCTGGTCCCCGACTTCGGGCTGGACGCGGGCGGCGGGCTCGTCCTGGACTACGGGCCGCGCCGCTTCACCGTCGGATTCGACGAGCAGCTCAGGCCGCAGGTGGCGGACGAGGACGGCACCCGCCGCAAGGCCCTGCCGAAGCCCGGCGCGAAGGACGACCCGGAGCTGGCGCCCGCCGCGTACAAGCGGTTCGCGGAGTTGAAGAAGGACGTGCGGACGGTCGCCGCCGACCAGATCCGGCGGCTGGAGCGGGCGATGGTGACGCGGCGCCGCTGGACGGCGGGGGAGTTCCGGCGCCTGTTCGTGGAGCACCCGCTGATCTGGCACATCGCGCGGCGGCTGGTGTGGGTCGCGGAGGACGGCGGCAAGGCGGCGGCGTTCCGGGTGGCCGAGGACCGGACGTTCGCCGACGCCTCCGACGACGTGCTCGCCCTGCCGGAGTCGGCGCGCGTCGGCATCCCGCACCCGCTGGAGCTGGGCGACGCGCTGGAGGAGTGGTCGGTGCTGTTCGCCGACTACGCGATCCTGCAGCCGTTCCCGCAGCTCGGCAGGGAGGTGCACACGCTGACGGACGCCGAGCGCGCCGCCCGGCGGCTGGCGCGGTTCGAGGGCTCCTCCGTCGACCCGGCGGACGTGCTCGGGCTGGAACGGCGCGGCTGGCGGCGCGGGAGCCCCATGGACGCCGGAATCCAGCACAGCATGTACCGGGCGGTGCCGGGCGGCCTGTACGTCAACGTCCACCTGAACCCCGGGATCGACATCGGCATGGACTTCGCCGGTGCGCAGCGGCTCGAGGTCATCTGGGTGGACGACCGCCCGGAGACCGGCGACTGGTGCGCCCGCGAGGGGCGGCGGCCGATCGGCGACCTGGACCCGGTGTCCGCGTCGGAGGTGCTGGCGGAGCTGGCGGGCGTCGCGTCCTGACTCAGAGGGGGCGGCCGGAATGCGCCCGAGCCCGGCCGCCGAAGCCGGCCGGGCTCGTTCGTGCGCGGCGGGTGGGCCGGGAGGCCGTGAACCGCCTCGGGCTTGTCAGCGTGCCTTTCCTGTCAGGAGGTCGTGTACGGCCGCGTTGATGAAGGCGGCGTCGTCGGGGTTGGCGCCGCCGCCGGACAGATGGCCCCAGATTCCCGGGATCGTGCGCAGCCTTGCGTTCGGGACGTGCCGGACGGTGTTCTCCTCGTCCTCGGGTGTGAAGTAGAGGTCCTTCTCGGCGGGCATGGCGAGCAGGTCGGCCGTGATGGAGCCGAGGGCGCGGGGGAGGTCGCCGTCCATGCCGGGGGTGGTGGAGACGTCGGCGTTCTGCCAGGTCCACAGCATCGCGAGGAGGTCGTTGGCGTCCTGGTCGGCGAAGTTGGGCTCCCAGAAGCCGGCGAGGAAGTCTTCCAGGCCGGTGAAGCCGAGCCGCCGGTAGGCGCCTTCCCGGTAGAAGGCCTGGGAGAAGCCCCATGCCGCGTAGACGCGGGAGAAGGCACGCAGTCCCGCGACGGGTGGGGTCTGGTAGCGGCCGTTCTGGAAGGCGGCGTCCAGGGTGAGGGTGGCACGGAGGCTTTCGAGGAACACCGCGTTGTGGGGTGAGGTCTTCGGCGCGCCGCAGAAGGGGAGGGCGCGGGCCACCATGCCGGGATGGCTGACGGCCCACTGGTAGGTCTGTAGGGCGCCCATGGAGCAGCCGATGACCAGTTCCAGCCGCTCGATGCCGAAGTGCTCGGTGACCAGGACGTGCTGGGCGCGGACGTTGTCGCGGACGGTGACCTCGGGGAAGTCGGGGCCGGCGTGCGGCGGGGGCGTGTTGGACGGCGACGAGGAGACCCCGTTGCCGAAGAGGTCGGGCACGATGACGAAGTACTCGCGCGGGTCGAGGGCCCGGTCCGGGCCGATCAGCCACTCGTTGGAGGTGTGGTCCCCGGCGAACCAGGTGGGGAACAGGACGGCGTTGCTCTTGGTCTCGTTCAGCGCCCCGTAGGTCTGGTAGGCGAGCCGTGCCGTGGGCAGGACGGCGCCGCGTTCGAGTCGGAAGTCGCGGAGTTCAAGGGTCTGATGGGCGGGGGTCGGCATTCGATGCTCCTCAGTCGTCTCTCTTGTGTTCGGACGTCGATGCGGTGATGGAAGCGGCGGTGGTGAAGAGCAGGTGCTCGGAGCCGGGGCGGGTGACGAGCTGGAGTCCGGTCGGCAGGCCGCCGACCGGTGCGGCGGGCACGCTGAGGGCGGGGAGTCCCAGCAGGTTCCAGGGGCTGGTCAATGACAGCAGGACGTCCCGCAGGCGTGCGGGAGCGCCGTCCACCTGGACCGTGCGCTCGCCCAGGCGCGGTGCGGTGATCGGGACGGTGGGCAGTGCGAGGACGTCGTACCGCCCGAACAGCGCGCCGGTCTGCGCGATGAACCGTTCGCGAGCGGCCATGGAGCGGACGTACTTCCAGCCGGGGACCGCGGCGGCGTCCTGGAGCCGGGCGAGCACCTCGGGGTCGAACAGGCCCGGATCGCCGGCCATCCGGTCGGCGTGGACGGCCGCGGCTTCGCAGCCCTGGACGGCGGAGAACGCGGCGCGGAGCCGGGCCCAGGTGGAGCGGTCGTCCCACGGAGGCGTGCGGACGTCGCCGACCGGGCCGATCCCCGCTTCCAGCGCGTCGCGGGCGGCACGGGCGACCTGCGGATCGCAGCCCGCGGACGCGGGGGCGGCGAGCCACCCGACGCGTGCCGTGCCGTCGCGGGAGGACCGACCGGCCGGGACCAGGGCACGGTAGGCGGTCAGGCAGTCCTGCGCCGTCCGGGCGAGGAGGCCGACATGGTCGAGCGTCCTCGACAGCGGGAAGACGCCGTCGGCGGGGATCGCCGCGTACGCGGGTTTGAAGCCCGCCACTCCGCACAGTGCCGCCGGGATGCGGACCGATCCCCCGGTGTCGGTGCCGATCGCCAGCGGCACCATGCCGGCGGCGACGGCGGTCGCGCTCCCGCCGCTGGAGCCTCCCGACATCCGGGCCGGATCGTGCGGATTGCGGGACGCCCCGTTCGCCGAGCGGTCGCCGGTCGGACCGTAGGCGAACTCGTGGGTGGTGGTCGTGCCGACCACGACCGCGCCGGCCTGGCGCAGAAGCCGTACGCACGCGGCGTCGTCGGGCGCGACGCGGCCGGTGAAGTGCCGCGATCCCATGGTCGACGGCAGGCCCGCGACCGGAACGATGTCCTTCACCGCGACCGGGACGCCGTGCAGCGGGCCCCGGTCGGCGCCGCCGGCGAGCTCGCGGTCGGCCCGCCGCGCCGCCGTCTCGGCTCCGGCGGTGTCCACCGTGACGAAGGCGTTCAGCAGGGGATCGAGCGCAGCGATCGTGTCCAGCGTCCTTCGGAGCAGTTCGGTGGCGGTCGTGCTCCCGTCGCGGAGGGCCCGGGCCAGGTCCGAGATCGTCGGCGGGCCGCCGGGCGGAGCGCCGCCGAAGGGTTCGCCGGACGCGGAGGCGATGGGGGAAGAGGTCGGATGCATGGTCGCCTTCGGTGTTCTCGTCGTGGTCATCAGGACAGGTGGCAGCCGGGCAGCAGGTCGACCAGCGGGATGACCGCGGCGGTGCAGATGCCCATGGAAGCGGTGTAGGCGACCATCGGATGGACGTGTTCAGGCAGCCACCGGGCCAGCGCGGCGGCGAGCGGCGGAGCGGCGATGGCGCCGAGCAGTGCCCCGGCCACGGACGGAAGGAGCGTGCCGCCGAACGCCGTGACCGTGGCGGGCGCGACGGAGACCACGGGGACGAAGGTCGGATACCAGCCGGCCGCGGACCACCGCGCCCGCCACAGCGTCACACCGCAGGCGGCGGTCAGTACCTGGACCGCGATCATCTGCGGCAGCAGGCCGCTGCCGTACGCCGGCCCGGCCGGGTTGAGCAGGAACTGCAGGACGCATCCGATCAGCAGGCCGGCCCCGGCCCATTCGCTGCCGTAGAAATGCGCTTCGGTGAAGTCGGCCAGGATCCGGCGCGGCACCCAGAAGAGCGTCGCGGTCCGGTCGCGGCCCGCCTCGGCGGGGCCGGCCGCGACGCCGCTCACCGGCCGGAGCCAGGGGAGCCTGCGGCAGACCGTGAAGGCGGTGATCCCGCCGAGGCTCATGGCGAGGACGCTGCCCACCACGGGTGAGACGTCCAGCGGGACGCAGACCTGGTCGACCAGCACCAGCGCGATGGGCGTCACCAGCAGGGCGCCCAGCACGGCGCCCGTCACGGCCACCGGCCAGCCCGCCCCGTACAGCACCACGACGGCGGGCGGGACGGAGACGAAGGGCGCGAAGGTCGGCTGCCAGGTCCCCGAGGCATGCAGCGTCCACCCCCACATCAGGTTGCTGACCAGCATGCCCAGGCCGGCGCTCACGGCGACCCACGGCCACAGCCCGGTCCCGCACGCCTGGGCGAACCCGCGCGGACCGCCGTCCCGGCGGCGGGACGCGTGGGCGAAGGCCGCGCCGGCGACCATGAGGACCGCGCCGAGCGCCGACTTGGCCATCGTGGCCTCGGTCGCGTCCCCGAGGATCCAGTAGAGGTACCAGTCCGGGTCGGTGTAACCGAGGTGCCAGGACGCGTAGCCCTTGCCGATCGCGGGCAGTGCGGGACGCAGGGCGGACAGGACGGCCGCCAGCAGCGCCGCCGCGGTGACGGTGCAGGCCGCGGCGCCCCACGGAAGGATCGAGCCGGGCCGGCCGAGCCGGGCGCGGATGCTCGTGCTGGTCATCGCCGTCCCCTCAGCGCGGGAACGCTTGGCCGAGGCGGTAGCCGAGCAGCGGATCGTAGAGGTCGGTGCGCCGGTCCCGGACCAGGTCGTTGAGCGGGTTCCAGATCGGGGCGCTGCGCGCCGAGACGAGGTCCACGTCGGCCGTCAGGACGGTCTCGTCCTCCGACCCGGCGACACCGCCGATGGGCCAGCCGTTGGTCCCGGCGATGAGGGAGCAGCCGAGGAACCGGGCGTCGCGGTCGGTGCCCACCCGGTTGGCGGCGGCGATGAAGACGTTGTTGACGTGCGCCGCGGTCATCGTCAGGTACGCGGCCATGCACCGGCCGGCCTCGTCGAAGATCGGCGGCGGGGTCCACACCCAGTTGTTGACACTGCAGATGATGTCGGCGCCCTGCTGGGCGAGCAGCCGGGGGACCTCGGGGAACCAGATGTCCCAGCAGATCAGCAGGCCGATCCGCCCGATCGGGGTCTCGAAGACCGGGAAGCCCTCGTCGCCCGGGGTGAACCACAGCTTCTCCCGGTTCCACAGGTGGGCCTTGCGGTAGCGGCCCACATAGCCGTCCGGTCCGACGAGGACCGCGGTGTCGAAGAGCCGCACGCCCTCGCGCTCGGCCAGGCCGCCGACGAGGTGCACGCCGTGCCGGCGGGCGAAGTCCTCCCAGCGCCTGACCGTCTCCCCGCCCGGGACGTCTTCGGCGTGGGCGTAGGCCTCCGCGCGGTCGCGGAAGCTGTAGCCGGTGCTCGCCAGCTCGGGAAGGACGACCAGGGTCGCTCCGTCCCGGACGGCTCGTTCGGCCAGGTCGAGCGCCCGTTCGGAGTTGGCGGCGCGATGGTGCAGGCCCGCCCGGGGGGCGGACTGCACCACGGCGATCCGGACCGGGCTGACCGGGTGTTTCTGCGCCTGAGCTGCGTCGGACGGTGTCATGAAGTGCCCTTCCCCTGGAACCCAAACGTTTGCGCCAAACGTTTGGGTTAGCATGGACGCGTGACCCCGGCGCCGTCAAGAGCCCTCTCCACGCCATCCGGGCCCGCCGCCGGCGGCGGCACCGATCCGGGCCGGGGCGATATCGTCTCGTCGGCCCGGTTCGAGACTTCGGGGAAGGGAGACGCCGGTGGCCGAGCGCAAAGAACGCCCGGTGACGCTGCGGTACATCGCCGACGAGCTCGGGCTCCACATCTCGACCGTCTCCCGCGTCCTGAACGGGCGCGGCGACGACCGCGGCCGAGCCGCCTCCAGCGAGACCGCCACCCGCATCCGGCGGCGCGCGGCCGAGCTCGGCTACCAGCCCGACCCCCACGGCTCCGGCCTGCGCACGGGACGCAGCGGGCTGGTCGGAGTGCTGATCCCGCGCCTGTCCGACCTCGTCCTCGCGACGATCTACGAGGGCATCGACGAGGCCGCCGGACGGCACGGGATCACCACGATCACCGCCAACACCCTCGACGACGACGCCACCCGCCGGCTGCGCACCCGGCTGCTCCTCGCCCGCCGCGTCGACGGGCTCGTCTTCGGCGACGCCCGCCTCGACGACGCGTTCCTGGACGAACTGGCCGCCGACGGCGTGCGCTTCGTCCTGGCCAACCGCCGGGCCGGCGACCACCCCTCGGTGACACCCGACGACGTGCTCGGCGGCCGGCTGGCCGCCGAGCACCTGCTCGACCTGGGACACACCCGCGTCGCCGTCATCGCGGGCGAGCCGTACGCCAGCACCGGCGCCGACCGGACCGCGGGCTTCCTCGACCACTGCCGGGAACGGGGTGTCGGCGTCCCCCCGGACGCGGTCGTGCACTCGTCCTTCGACACCGCGGGAGGACGCGCCGCCGCCGAACGGCTGCTCACCGGCCCCCACCGCCCGACGGCGATCTTCGCCGTCAACGACTTCGCCGCCATCGGCGCCCTCGGCGCCGCCCGCGACCACGGCCTGCGGGCGGGCTCCGACCTGGCGATCATGGGCTACAACGACACGCCCCTGGCGGCGGAACTGCCCATTCCCCTGACCAGCGTCGCCGTCCCGATGCGCGAGATCGGCCGGCGCGCCATGGAGTTGCTCTCGTCCGTGCTGCAGGGACAGCCGGTCGAGTCCGAACGTCTGGCTCCGGAACTACACCCCCGCGCCTCCACTGGGGGACGGCCGGAATACGCCGCTGATTGATCGTCGGCGTGGCCCGGTCGGCGGGCTCCGGGAGGCGGCCTCCGGCCGCCGGGCGGGGTCAGGACTTGAAGAACGCGAGCAGGTCGTCGTTCAGCTGGTCCTTGTGGGTGACGAACAGCCCGTGCCCGGCGGCGGGGTACTCCTTGTAGACGGCGCCCGGGACCAGGGCGGCGGTGCGGCGGCCGGTGATCTCCACGGGGGCGGAGAAGTCGGCGTCGCCGTGCACTACCAGGGCCGGCACCGTGATGTTGCGCAGCGCCTCGCGGTTGTCGGCGTAGTAGATCGTCTTCTGCACCTCCAGGACGGCCCAGGGCGTGGCGTCCAGGCACATCCGGATCATCCACTCGATGGTGGCGGGGTGGACCTCGTTGCCGAGATGCGTCGCGAAGAACGCCTGCGACTGCGTGGCGAGCCACTTGGGCCGCTCCGCGCGGATCATCGCGATCATGCCGTCGAACAGCTGCTGCGGGATCCCCTCGGGGTTGTCCTCGGTCTGCCGGAGGTACGGCAGGATCGCGGAGAGGAACGCGACGCGCTGGACGCGCTCCTCGCCGTGCCGGGCGAGGTAGCGGGCGATCTCGGAGCCGCCGGTCGAGTGCCCGACCAGGATGACGTCGCGCAGGTCCAGGTGCTCCAGGAACGCGGCGAGGTCGTCGGCGAGCGAGTCGAGGTCGTACCCGCCCGACGGGCGGTCCGACCGGCCGTGCCCGCGCCGGTCGAAGGTCAGGCACCGGTAGCCGTTCTCGATGAAGAACGGGATCTGGTACTCCCACATGCCGGTGTTGAGCATGGCGCTGTTGACGAAGACGACCGGGCTGCCCTGCCCGTACTCCTCGTAGGAGAGGCGGGTCCCGTCGTGGGTCTCGAAGAACATCTCGGCTCCTTGTTCGGCGTTGAGACGATCATGGCGGGCGGCGGGGGCGCGGGTCGATGACGTGGGAGGTAATGCGGGCGATGACATGGGGCCGCGGAGGGCGTGCGCAGTTACCTGCTCGTAATCCATTGGCGGCGCCTCGGTAGACTCATCGGTCAGTACGCCTGACCCCGATTCGAGGAGCGCCCACCCGTGGCTCTTGTCGTGCAGAAGTACGGTGGCTCCTCCGTCGCCGACGCCGAGTGCGTCAAGCGGGTCGCCCAGCGCATCATCGCGACGAAGAAGGCGGGGAACGACGTCGTCGTCGTGGTCTCCGCCATGGGCGACACGACGGATGATCTCATCGACATGGCCAAGCAGGTCAGTCCCCTCCCGCCGGCCCGCGAGCTGGACATGCTGCTCACCGCGGGCGAGCGGATGTCGATGGCCCTGCTGGCCATGGCCATCGCGAACCTGGGCCACGAGGCCCGCTCGTTCACCGGCTCCCAGGCGGGGGTCATCACCGACGGCACCCACGGGAAAGCCAAGATCATCGACGTGACGCCGGGCCGCATCCGCAGCGCGCTCGACGAGAACGCGGTCTGCATCGTCGCCGGTTTCCAGGGCGTCTCGCAGGGCACGAAGGACATCACCACGCTCGGCCGCGGCGGCTCCGACACCACGGCGGTCGCCCTGGCCGCGGCGCTGGACGCCGACGTCTGCGAGATCTACTCCGACGTGGACGGGGTCTTCACCGCCGACCCGCGCATCGTCCCGCAGGCCCGCAAGATCCCGAAGATCTCCTACGAGGAGATGCTCGAGATGGCGGCGACCGGTGCGAAGATCCTGCATCTGCGCTGCGTGGAGTACGCGCGCCGGTACAACATCCCGATCCACGTGCGGTCCTCGTTCTCCCAGAAGGAGGGGACGTGGGTCGTCGACAGCAGCGAGATCGAAGGACAGGACATGGAGCAGGCGATCATCTCCGGGGTCGCGCACGACCGGAGCGAGGCCAAGATCACCGTGGTCGGGGTGCCCGACAAGGTCGGTGAGGCCGCGACGATCTTCACGGTGCTGTCCGAGGCCGAGATCAACATCGACATGATCGTGCAGAACGTGTCGGCGGCGTCCACCGGGCGCACCGACATCTCCTTCACGCTGCCGGCGAGCGACGGGCAGTCCGCGTTGACCGCGCTGAACAAGCTGAAGGAGCGGATCGGGTTCGAGTCGCTGCGCTACGACGACCGGATCGGCAAGGTGTCGCTGATCGGCGCCGGGATGCGCTCGCACCCGGGCGTCACCGCGACGTTCTTCGCCGCGATCGCCGATGCCGGGGTGAACATCGAGATGATCTCCACCTCGGAGATCCGGATCTCCGTCGTGGTCGCCCAGGACGACGTGGACACCGCGGTCGCCGCCGCGCACCACGCGTTCGACCTGGACGTCGACCAGGTCGAGGCCGTCGTCTACGGCGGCACCGGCCGCTGACGCCGCCCTTCGACGCCCGGCCGCGGGCCGTACGGGACGCCCCGTACGGCCCGCGCCGCTTTTCCGGCGTGCGCCGCCCTCGCGGGACGAGCCGACCCGCGCGGGGCGAGCCGCCTGCGCGGGCGTGCACGCGTTCTGGGGCGTGTGGCGCAGACCCGTCCGGCGCGCCGTGGCACGCTCGACCGGGAACCGGCCGCCCGCCGCGGAAGTTCACAGTGCGGGGGCACGCCGCGGACGACCCGACCGACGACGAGAGGGTGATGGCGACCATGGGTTCGACCGCCGGGCCGAGGACCGGACGCGACGGGCGGTGGGCGCCCACGCTGGCCGTGGTCGGCGCCACCGGCGCGGTCGGCACCGTGATGCTGGACCTGCTGTCGACCCGCCGCGACGTGTACGGGGAGATTCGGCTCGCCGCCTCGCCCCGCTCGGCGGGACGGACGCTCCGCGTGCGCGGCGAGGACGTCGACGTCGCCGCGCTCGCCCCCGAGGTGTTCGACGGCGCCGACATCGCGATGTTCGCCGTGCCCGCCGCCGTCGCCGCCGAATGGGCGCCCGCAGCCGTCGCCCGAGGCGCGGTCGCCGTGGACGGGTCCCCGGCGTTCCGCGGGGCGCCGGACGTCCCGCTGATCGTGCCCGAGGTGAACCCGGGCCTCGTCCGGGACCGCCCGCGCGGCGTCCTCGCGGGCCCCGGTTGCACCACCCTGTCGATGATCGTGGCGCTCGGCGCGCTGCACGAGCGGTACGGGCTGCGGGAGCTGGTCGTCGCGTCGTACCAGGCCGCGTCCGGCGCGGGCCGCGAGGGCGCCGACACCCTGTACGCGCAGATGGAGAAGGTCGGTGGCGACCGGGCGCTCGGCCACCGCGCCGGCGACGTGCGCGGCGTCGTCGGCGACCTCGGCCCGTTCCCGGCGCCGCTCGCGCTCAACGTCGTCCCGTGGACCGGCGACCCGGCCGAGGACGGCTGGGGCTCGGAAGAGCTGAGCATCCGGGACGAGTGCCGCAAGGTCCTCGGCCTGCCGGAGCTGAGGGTCGCGGCGACGTGCGTGCGGGTCCCCGTCGTCACCGCGCACTCCGTCGCCGTCCACGCCGTCTTCGGCGAGCGCGTCGACCAGCGCGAGGCGCAGGACGTGCTGGCCCGCTCGCCCGGCGTGGTGCTGTGCGACAACCCCGAGATGCTGGAGTTCCCGACCCCGTCAGACGCCGTCGGCACCGACCCGACGTGGGCCGGGCGGGTCCGCCGCTCCCTCGACGACCCGCGCGCGCTCGACCTGTTCCTGTGCGGCGACAACCTGCGCAAGGGCGCCGCGCTCAACACCGCGCAGATCGCCGAGCTCGTCGCCGCCGAGCTCACCCCGTGACGGCCCCCAGCGCTTCGAGCACGGCCGCCGTGTCCAGGTAGAACGGCCGGAACTCGTGGACCAGCCCGTCCCGCACCGTGATCCACTGCAGGACGGACGTCTCCAGCTCCCGCCCGGTCGCGCGCGACGTGAGCACACCCCGGTTGTGGACGGCGACCGTCTCGCCGTCCACGGCATAGCGGCGTTCGAGGAACGTCAGGCCCGTCCACGCCTCGCTCATCGCGGCCATGAACCGCTCCATCCCGTCGTGCCCGCGCCACGTCCCGCCGTAGGGCAGGCTCTCCGCCTGGTACATCACCACGTCGGGCGCCAGGTGGGCGGCCATCCCGGAGAAGTCGGCCTTGCCGGGGCCGCCCGCGGCCAGGTAGTCCGCCTCGGCGGCGTAGAAGCGCTCGAGCGCGTCCCATGTGTCGATCATGGTGGGGTAACACCGGCATCGCCGCGCCGGTTGCGGGCGCGTGCGGATCGCGGCGCCTGCAGGACGTCCGATCGGGGCCGTAGGGTGGCATGCGTGACCGAGACGAAGGCGGTGAAGTCCGAGCAGACCCGGGCCCTGATCGTCCAGACCGCGCTGCGGCTTTTCCGCGAGCGCGGCTACGAGGCGACGACGATGCGCGCGATCGCCAAGGAGGCCGGGGTCTCGGTCGGCAACGCCTACTACTACTACGGGTCCAAGGAAGAACTGATCCAGGCGTACTACGACGAGCTGCAGGACGAGCACCTCGCCGCCTGCCGCGCCGTCCTCGACGCCGAGACCGAGTTCGCCCCCCGCCTCCTCGGCGTCCTGAAGGCCCGTGTCGACACGATGGTCCCCTACCACGAGTTCGCCGGGAAGTTCTTCAAGTTCGCCGCCGAGCCCACCAGCCCGCTCAACCCGTTCAGCGCCGAGTCCGGCCCCGCCCGCGACTCCGCGGTCGCGATCTACCGGGAGGTCGTCGAGGGCTCCGACCTGAAGATCGACAAGGAGTTCCGCAAGGAGCTGCCGGAGCTGCTGTGGATCTACTCGATGGGCATCGTCCTGTACTGGGTGCACGACAGCTCCCCCGGCTGCCGCAAGACGTACCTGCTGGTCGAGCGGACCGTCCCGCTCGTCAACCGGATGGTGTCGATGTCCCGGCTGCCCGGCTTCAAGTCGGTCACCCGGGAGCTCGTCGGCATCATCCGCGAGGTCCGCGCCTGACCGACGCGCCTGACCGACGCGCCTGACCGGGCGCCCGGTCGGAAGGCGCGTCCGGCCGGAGGGCGTGCCTAGCCGAAGGTGATGTCCCAGTGGTCGCGCTCGCGGGCGAACAGCGTGCCGTCCGGCGAGCGGTACAGGCGCGCGCCGTCGCCGCGCACCCCCTGGTACGGGTAGCGCCTGATCGCCGCGTCGACGCACGGGCTCGGCGCGATGTCGAGCTTGTGGCCGGTGGCGTGGCTGCGGGGGCCGCCCGCGTGGCCGCGCTCCGTCCCGCCGGTGACCGTGATCGGGCAGCCGCTCTCCGCCCGGAAGTCCAGCAGCCCTTTCAGCGTCCCCCAGCGCAGGCCGTCGAAGGACGTGCAGGACGTGCGGCCGCGGTCCGAGCAGCCGCCGGTCGACCGCCACCGGATCCCGCTCGCGCGCAGGAACGCCGCCGCGTCCTCCTGGTGCAGCCGCACCGACTTCGGGAGGTCGGGAAGGGCCGCCTTGAGGAGGTTCGTGACCGCGCCCGCCGCCTCGTCCGGGACGGTGTCGGCCTGCGGAGCCTCATCGTCGACGGCGGATGGCGCGCGCCTCGGCCTCGGAGCGGCCTGCGGAGGCGGGGACGCCGGGGAGTCCGCCGGGGACAGGACGCCGCCCACTCCGGTGGTGGCGGCGGACGGCGCCAGGCCGGCGAGCGTCCCGGGCAGCGGGCCGGCCGGCGCGCCGTTCGCCGGTCGCGCGGCGGACGCCGGCGCGGCGCCGGCCGACGCGGGGGACGGGACGCGGGGCCGCGTCTGGGCTCCGCCGGCCGGATGCGAGACGGACGGGCGGCCGGGCGCGAGCGGCGGACGGGACGCGGGCGCGATGACCCCGGCGGACGCCATCGTGACCGGCGGGACGCCGCCGGCGGCCGTCGGCGACAGGGCGGGCGCGGAGACGTCGGGCGGGCGGGCAGGTACCCCTGCCGCAATGGGGTCGGGCGGCGGAGGCGCCGCGACGGGGGACGGGACGGGAGGCGGGGCGGTGGCGCCCGCCGGAGCGGCCTGGGCCGTGGCGACGAGCGCGGCGGCCGTCGCGAGCAGGGTGGTCAGCGCGGTGCACGCGGGTTTTCGGCGCGGGCGCGAGCAGGGCGCGGGTGTGCGGACGGCATGCGGCCGGTTCATGGAGATCCCCCCGGTTCGGCTCTCCGCGCGGAGAGCGGCGGTGAGCGCGCCGCCGCACGGGGCGGCGGCGCCCGGGGGGGCCGCCGGTCGATGACCGGCCCTCTCTCTTGTCGGCAGCGCTCGGTGGCGGCCGATCGGAGGAATGCCCGGGTCCTGGATCTTGTAAACGCGGGGGCGGGCGGGGCGACGCCCGTCCCCGCGACTGTGTTACGACATACCCAGATGTTTCCTGGCGAAGTCCATTTCCGCCGACATTTGCGTGATGCGTTCCTCGACGACGAGGGAGCCGTGGCCCGCGTCGTAGCGGTACGTCTCGTGCGGCAGGCCCAGCTCGGCGAGGCGGGCGAGGTAGTTGTCGATCTGCCGGATGGGGCAGCGCGGGTCGTTCTCGCCCGCGAGGATCAGCACCGGCGCCCTCACCCGCTCGACGTAGGTGATCGGCGACGACTCGCGGTACCGGTCGGGGACCTCCTCGGGCGACCCGCCGAACAGCGACCGGTCGAACGCCTGGAGCCCCTCCATCTCGTCCTCGTAGGCGGCGACGTAGTCGGCGACGGGCACGGACGCGACGCCGACGCTCCAGTCGTCCGGCTGGGTGCCGATGCCGAGCAGGGTGAGGAACCCGCCCCACGACCCGCCGGTCAGCACGAGCCGGTCCGGGTCGGCGAGGCCGGTGGCGACGGCCCAGTCCCGGACGGCCTTGATGTCCTCCAGCTCGGTGAGCCCGACCCGTCCCTCGATCGCGTCGCGCCACCGCGAGCCGTAGCCGGTGGAGCCGCGGTAGTTGACGCGGACGACGGCGAACCCGTGGTCGACCCACGCGGCGGCGGCGGGGGCGAACGAGTCGTCGTCCTGCGCGGTCGGACCGCCGTGGACGTCGAACACGGTCGGGAACGGCCGGTCCCCCTCCGGCTTGCTGACCAGGGCGTGGATGCGGCCGCCGGGGCCGTCCACCCAGGCGTCCTCCACCGGGACCGACGGCGGGGCGGCGGGGCCGGGCGGGGTGAGGACGACCGCGCCCGACGACGACCGGATCACCGGCGGCTCGGCGGCCGACGACCAGGAGAACTCCACGGTGCCGTCGGGCCGCACGTCGGCGCCGCCGATCACGCCGCGCGGCGTCTCGACGCGGGACAGCGACCCGTCGCCGAGGTCGTAGCGGTACAGCTCGTCGCGCGCCTCGTGGTTGTGGGAGATCAGCAGCGCGGTCCCGTCCGGGTACCAGCCGGCGCCGATCTCGCCGGGCAGGTCGAGGACGATCTCCCGCTCGGTGCCGGCGACCGGGTCCCAGATGAGGATCTCGTCGCGGCCGCGGCGCTCGTGGCCCACGAGCAGGCGGGTGTCCCCGTCGACGGGCGCGAAGCCCATGCCGTAGACGCCCTTGCCGGGGCCGTCCCACAGGTCGGCGACGGCGGAGCCGTCCGGGCGGAGGACCCGCAGCGCCATGTGGCGGCTGTCGCCGTGCTCGCTGTGCCCGATCGCGACCAGCGACTCGTCCCGGGACAGCGCGGCGACGTGCGCGTCCTCGGCGTGGTGGTAGAGGACCTCCGGCGCGGCGCCGGGACGGCAGAAGTGGACGGTGTTGCCGTCCTCGCCGGTGCGCCCGACGACGGCGAGCCCGCTCGCGCCGAGGGACAGCCCGGCGGGGTAGGACGGCTCGAGCCCGGGAACGGCGGGGGCGTCCTCGCCGCCGCCGAACGGCACGCGCCGCCAGACGCCGAACTCGTCGCCGTCGGTGTCGGCGAACCACCACACCCACTCCCCGGTGGGGTCGACGGTGCCGATCCACGTGCCGTTGGGCCGGTCCGTCATCTGCCGCTGCTCGCCGGTGCCGCGGTCCCAGGCGTAGATCTCCCAGGTGCCGGTGGCGTTGGAGCGGTAGATGCTGCGGTCCGGGGCGTCGCGCGCCCAGCGGGGGAGGCTGATGCGTGCGGCGCGGAACCGCGCCTTCCAGCGTTCGTCGTCGACCATCCCCCCAGTATCGCGGCGCCCCGGCCGCCGGCGTCAGGCGCCGGGCGGGACGGAGCCGTCGGAGGTCTCCGGAACGCCGTCCGGGACGCCGCCGGGGATCGCGGCGCGGCTGCCGGGGGCGAGGTCGCCGTGCACGGCGCGGGCGACGCGCTCGATGGTCTCGACGCCGTACGCCATGGTCGGCGCGCCCTGGGTGAGGACGGCGATCAGGTAGTGCTCGCCGCGGCCGGTGAACGCGCCGACGCTGTGCACGCGCCACTCCTTGCCATGCCGGGGCAGCCAGCCGTTCTTGACGTGCCAGGTGATCCCGGCGGGCGTCCCGGCGGTGGCGCCCCAGCGCTGGGACGCGATGACGCGGTGCATGAGGCCCAGCTCGTAGGCGCGGGCGACGTCGGTGAGCAGGGCGTTGTGCTCGGTGAGGCGCCGCAGGAGGGTGATCTGGTCGGCGGCGGTGGTCCGGGTGAGTCCCCAGTGCCCGGCGGGGTCGAGGCCGGTGTGCGCCATCCCGGCCTTCCGGAGGAACCGGTCCAGGCGGCCGGGGCCGACGGAGCGCCACAGCGCGGACGCGGCGCGGTTGTCGGACCTGGTGATCATCCTGGTGGCGAGGGCGTCCTCGGACGCGGTGAGCGGGCGGTGCGCGGCGGCGGCCTCGCGCAGCAGCGCGGCGAGGATCGCGGTCTTGACGACGCTCGCCGAGTCGTAGCGCCGGCCGGCGAGGACGCCGCAGCGGACGCCGCGCTCCCGGTCGTAGACGGCGACGGACTCGGTTCCGGTGCGGCCCGCCAGCGCGGCGGTGATGCGGCGGCCGAGCCGCTTCGCGAGCACCGGATGCCGGGCCGAGACGCACACCGGGGCGTCCGACGCGCGGGCGGGAGCGGCGGCGAACGGCACGGAACCGGCGGCGAGCACGGTGGCGGCGAGTGCGGCGGTGGTGAGCGCGGTGGTGGTGAGCGCGGTGGTGGTGAGCGCGGCGGCCGGTCCCGCCGCCAGGGTCCGCGGAAGGAGTCCAGGCACCCGCCCACGCTAATGATCAAGAAGCGCCGAGCCGGTCACGACACGCGACGGAAGGGCGACGGAGTGTCGTCAGGGCGAGGCGAGGCGGCCGAGGAGCTGGTCGATCACGGCGCGGACCTGCCGGTCCATGGCACGGGCGAACCCGGCCTCCACGGTGACCTGCGCGCCGGGCCGCAGCCGGGCGAGGGTCTCGGTGAGGTCGCCGAGGTCCTGCTCGCCGACGTCGCCGACGACGTGGTCGGCGATCAGCCGGACGAACATCGCGGCCAGCTCGTCCATGCTCTCCTGGAGCCGCTGCCCCGCCGACAGGACCTCCGCGAGCGGCACCCCGGCGCGCACCAGCGTGACGGTCGCCTCCAGCTGGCGGCGGCTCCAGTGGGTGACGCGGTCGCCGTCGATCTCGATCACCCCGGACGCCAGCGCCCGCTCGACCGACTCGGGGCCGACCTCGCCCGGGAACAGCGCGGCCAGCTCGTCCAGCGTCATCGTGACGGGGACCTCGTTGGACCACGGCGCGGTGGCGACCTTCTCGACGCCCAGCACGGTGCCGATGTCGCGGCCCTGCTCCCACGCCGACAGCAGCTCGCGGATGCCCTCCAGGGTGTGGCCGCGCTCCAGCAGGTTGCCGATCATGCGGAGGCGGGCGAGGTGCTCGTCGGAGTACAGGCCGACGCGGCCCTCCCGCCGGGGCGGCGGGAGCAGCTTGCGTTCCTGGTAGTAGCGCAGGGTCCGGACGGGGACGCCGGCGGCGCGCGCGAGGTCGCCGATCCGGTACTCCCGGCCCGCGTCCGCGGAGGGGGCGCCCTGGTCGTCCGCAGGCTGTTCGGTCACGGGAGAAGCATAGTTCGCTACGACACGCGACCGGTTCCGGCCCGCCAGGGCCGCCGCGCGGGCGGAACGGGCGCGGCGCGGCCCGCGTCTGATCCGCCGTCGGACCCCCGGAGCGAAAGGCCTCCCATGTCGAAGACCCGTCCCGCCGTGCTGGCGGCGACCGTCCTGCTCGCCGGCCTCGGGCTGACCGCCTGCGGCGGCGGCCACCATCACCACACCACGGTCGTGCACCACCACCACACGACGGTGAAGCACAAGACCAAGGTGAAGGTGAAGCACCACTAGGCGCTACTAGCGCGCGCTACGCGGGCAGGTCGACGGAGATGTGGGAGGACAGGGCGCGGAGGAAGCCCGGCGCGTCGAAGATCGCGCCGGCGGAGGCCACGCCCGCCGTCCTGACCTGCCCGGTGAGCAGGCGGTGGACGGCCTCCACGGCGAGAGGCGCGGTCACGGCGTAGATGTCGCGGCCCCGCGCCACGGCGCGCCGTTCGGTGCCGCCCGAACGCACGATCACGTCGACGAGGAAGGTCTGCGCGGACCGGCCGCGCTCGTCGGCCGGGGCGGGGGCCGGGGTGTCCGGGTCCGCGATGTCCCTGGCCGCCTCGGCCGTCATGTAGGTGGTGACCTCGGGGACGGCCAGGTGGCTGGGCACGGTGACGACGTCGGCCATGGCGTACTCCCCGATGACGGTCCTGGACCCCATCGGGGCGGGGAAGGGCCACTCCAGGGTCGGCGGCTCGTCGTCGCGGTACTCCAGGCGCCCGCCCGAGTAGCGGACGCGCCGACCGTCGCGGCGGCGCCGGGAGACCGCACCTGCGGCCCGCGTCCCGCGGGTGGGGTGCCATCCGCTCAGGCCGTAGGCGACGTGCACCTCGTCGGCCTCCGTCCGGCCGTCCAGGGCGGCGGTGGCCAGCAGGTCGCCGAAACCCCCGAAGAAGGCCATGGCCGGGACGACCGGCGTCCCGCCGGCGCGCCCCGCGAAGTGGGCGAACGTGTCGGCGTTGGCCTCGATCTCGGCCGCCACGTCCACGTACGGGATCCCGGCGCGCAGGGCCGCCTCGATCACCGGCGCCGCCGTCGCGGCGAAGGGCCCGGCGCAGTTCACCACGGCCGCCGCACCGGCCAGCGCGCGGTCGAGCGAGGCCGGGTCGTCCACCGAGGCGGGCCGGGCCTCCAACCCGGACGCGGCGGCCAGCGGCGCCAGCCTGCCGGCGTCGCGGCCGGACGGGATCGGGACGAACCCGCGGGCCTGGAGCTCGTCCACCACGAACCGTCCGGTGTGCCCGTACGCACCGAACACCGCGACCTTGTCCATCGTTCGTCCACCTCGTGATCTGCTGCGATCCGTCGTGGACCATCCTGGCGAGCGCGGCCGTCCCGGTGTGAGTGTCCGGAACGCCATTACCCATACAATTCCGGCCATGACCACCGTCGCGCTGGCCGCCGCCGAGGGGATGCTGCACTTCGAGCTGTCCCTGGCCTACGAGGTCTTCGGCTCGGCACCGCCGAGCGTGCCCGGCCCCTGGTACGACCTCGTCGTCTGCGGGGCGGAGCCCGTGCGGACCGGCCGGTTCCGGCTGGAGCCCGACCACGGCCTCGACCGGCTGCCGGACGCCGGCACCGTGATCGTCCCGGGCTGGGACACCGACGTCGATCCGCCCGCCGACCTGGTCGGCGCGGTGCGCGCCGCGCACGAGGCGGGCGCGCGCGTGGCCTCCCTCTGCACGGGCGCGTTCGTGCTGGCAGCGGCGGGCCTGCTGGACGGGCGCCGCGCGACCACCCACTGGGCGCACACCCGGACCCTGGCCGAGCGCTACCCGCGCGTGGAGGTGGACCCGGACGTCCTCTACGTGGACAACGGCAGCGTGCTGACCTCGGCGGGCAAGGCCGCCGCCATGGACCTGTGCCTGCACCTCGTCCGCCTCGACCGCGGCTCCGCGGTCGCGAACACGGTCGCCCGCCGCCTGGTCGTGCCGCCGCACCGGGACGGCGGGCAGGCCCAGTTCGTCACCGCTCCGGTCCCCGATCCGGGCGACCACCCGCTCGCCGGCCTGCTCCCCTGGGCGATCGAGCGGCTGCACCGGCCGCTGACCGTCGCCGACCTGGCGCGCCGGGCGCGGATGAGCGAGCGCAACCTGGGCCGCCACTTCCGCGCGGCGACCGGCACCACGCCGCTGCAATGGCTGCTGGCCCAGCGGATCCGCCACGCCCAGCAGCTTCTGGAGACGACCGACGACGGGATCGACGCCATCGCCGCGGCCACCGGCATGGGCACCGCCACGACGCTGCGCCGGCACTTCAACCGCACGGTGGGCGTTCCCCCGGACACCTACCGCCGCACCTTCCGCTCGCGCACCGGGGAGCGCCCGCTCTCCGGCGCATGATCATCGGTCGTGCGCGGGGCTAGGTGACGCGGCGGACGGGCATGATTCGCCGTTTGCGGTGCCGGCGGCCGTCCTCGTCGAGGCGCTGCGCGTCGGCGGCGATCAGGTCACGGAGCGTGCGCGGGACGATGTCCTCCCGCTTCTCGGCGAAGCGGGTGCGCGGGGCGGTGGAGCGCATGGCGGTCCCTCCCTGCTGTCGGTGCGGGTCCCCGGCCCGGTGCCGGGCTCGGTGGTCAGGCCGCGGCGGTGATGTCGCCGTAGGCGTCGTGGACGGTGTCGAGCGCCCACCGCATCCGGACCGCGAACGTGTCGGGGTGGTCGCCGGCCTCCTGGGCGACGCGGGCGGCGCAGGCGGACGGGTCGTCACCGCACCTGCGCGACAGGGCCGCGACCACGGTGCGGACCTGCTCGGGAGTCGGGTGGTCGGAGGCCTGCAGGCCGGAGCTGAAGAGGATCCCGGCGAGTTCGGTGGCGGTCATCGAGGGATTGGGCGGCATGTTCGACATCGTGTGCCTTCTTCCTACGAGGGGGCCTCGTCCCCCTGCTGCCGACTACGACTCTGCCGGAAAGGCGGAATCATCGCCATCGGGGAGAACACCCATTCGGAGGTGCGGGTCACCCCCGGAACACCCGTAGGCGACGGCGTTCCGGGATCGGGGTTCAGGAATCTTCAGGGAGCCGGCGTGGCGCGGCCCTGTGCCGGGCCCGCGCCGCCGGACGCTTCGTTTCGGTCGTCACGGCGCCGGCCGGCCGGCGCCGTCGTGCGCGCTGAGCTCCGCGTACCAGGAGCCTTTCCCTAGCACGGCGCGTTATGCACACATCCAGGCTAGTCGGAGCCCGCAAATCCCGTACCCCCTGCGAGGGCGTCCCGGAAGGCCCTGACGGCGGGGTGCGCGCCGCCGCCCCGGCGGGTCGCGGTGAACAGCCGCCGGACGCGCCGCCCGGCGGGCAGCGGCGCCATCGCGACCGTCGGCGGGCGGTCCGTCCAGACGAGGCCGGGGAGGAGGGCGGCGGCGTGGCCGCGCTCGGCGAGCCGCAGGTGCAGCAGCAGGTCGCTGGACTCGAACCGAACGTCGGGTTCGAACCCGGCGTCGCGGCACAGCCGGGTGGCCCAGGCGCGGGCGGCGGTCCCGGCGGGCTCCATCACCCACGGCACGCCGGCGAGGTCGGCGAGCGCCACGTCCGCCGGGACGGTGTTCTCCGGGACGGTGTTCTCCGCAACGGTGCCGGGCAGGGCGAGGCGGATCTCGTCCTCGCCCAGCTCCTCGTACTCGACCCCGGACGGCCGGGGGTGCGGGTCGCCCGGGTACTCCTCGGTGACGACCACGTCGAAGTCGCGGGCGAGCAGCGCGGGCAGGGCGCTCTCGGGCTCCCGCTGGGTGATCTCGACGCGGAGGCCGGGATGGGCGTCGCGGAGCGCGCTGAGCGCGCCGGGGACGAGCGCGAGCGCGGCGGTCTGGAACGCGGCGACGTGCAGCACGCCGGTGATGTCGCGCAGGGACGCGGCGAGGTCGGCCTCCGCCCGTTCGAGGCGCTCCAGCACGGCCTCGGTGTGCGCGACGAGGATCTCGGCCTGCGCGGTCAGCCGGACGCGCCGCCCGACGGGTTCCAGCAGCCGCACACCGGCCTCCCGCTCCAGGACCGACAGCTGCTGCGAGATCGACGACGGGCTGTAGGAGAGCGCCTCGGCGACGGCGGCGAGGGTCCCCCGGTGCTTGAGCTCGCGCAGGAGCCGCAGCCGGTGCAGGTCGAGCATGGCGCCCCCATCCGTCGATTCTTCCGATGATTATCGCTCGGAAAGATTCGCTGGACCGATGGATCGCGGGTGCGGAAACGTGGTCCCATGGCTCCCGCCTCTCCCGCCTCCCTCGCCCGGACCTCCTGGTTCTCCCGTCCCGCCGCCCGGGACTGGAGGTGCCCGCCCGCCTCCCGCGAGGTCGCCGCCTTCCACGCCGCACTGCCCGGATACGCGCCGACGCCGCTGGTCGAGACGCCCGCGCCGGCCGCCGGCCTCGGCGCCGGGCGGGTGTTCGTCAAGGACGAGTCGTCCCGCCTCGGGCTGCCCGCCTTCAAGATCCTCGGCGCGTCGTGGGGGGTGTGCCGCGCGCTGTGCGACCGGCTCGGCGTCCCCGTCCCGGCGGCCGACCCGATCGGCGCGCTGCGGGCCCGCGCCGGGGCGTTCCGGCTGGTCACCGCGACGGACGGCAACCACGGGCGGGCCGTCGCCGCGATGGCGCGGATGCTCGGGACGCGGGCGGAGGTGTTCGTGCCGGATGGCGTCCACCCGGCGGCGCTCGCCGCGATCGAGGACGAGGGCGCCCGGGTCGTGCGGGTCGGCGCGCCGTACGACGCGGCGGTGCGCAGGGCGTCCGAGTCCGCCGAGGGGGACGCGTCGGCGCTGCTCGTCCAGGACACGGCCTGGCCCGGCTACGAGCGCGTGCCCGGGTGGATCGTGGAGGGCTACTCGACGCTCTTCACCGAGATCGACGCGCAGTTGCGCGCGGCCGGCGCGGGATCAGCGGACATCGTGGCGGTCCCGGTGGGGGTGGGGTCGCTGGCGCAGGCGGCGGTGGTGCACTACCGGTCGGGCGCGTCCGCGCCGAAACTGCTCGCCGTGGAGCCGGACGCGGCGCCGTGCGTGCTGGCGAGCCTGCTCGGCGACCGCCTGGTCACCGTGGAGACGGGGGCGACGTCCATGGCGGGCCTGAACTGCGCCACGCCGTCCTCGTCGGCCTGGCCGTACCTGCGGGCGGGCGTGGACGCGGCCGTCAGCGTCGCGGACGCGGCCGTCGCGGACGCCGCGCGCGAGCTGGCCGCGCTGGGCGTTTCCGCCGGTCCGTGCGGTGCCGCGGCCCTGGCGGGGGTGCGGGCCGCGCTGCCCGGCCTCGGCGTCGGGCCCGGGGACACGGTCGTCCTGCTGAGCACCGAGGGCGCGGCCGCGAACCCGCCGCCCGCCTGACCCGCGCCGGATCCGGCGGGGCGGCCGTCACAGCCGGTCGAGCAGGCGGGCGAGGAGGGCGCGGCCCTCGTCCGGCGGCAGCGCGGCGGCCGACAGGCGGTCCCAGGCGGCCGTGTAGGCGGCGACGTCGGCGGGCTTGTCCAGGTACAGCGCGGTCGTGAGGAACTCGAGGTAGACGACGTCGGGGAGCGCCCCTCCCGCGAAGCTCAGGATGGAGAAGCCGTGCGCGAGCGGCAGCGGGCGCCCGCCGACCGGGATGATCCGCAGCTCGACCCGGCCGCTGTCGGCGAGCGCGGCCAGGTGCCCGAGCTGGCCGCGGATCAGCTCGGGCCCGCCGACGAAGCGGCGCAGCGCCGCCTCGTCCACGACGGCGGCGAGCGTGCGGCCGGGGCCGTCGGCGAACCGGCGGCGGCGCAGCCGGCGGACGGCGGCCCGCTCGTCGATCTCGATGCGCCGGTCGCCCTCCCGGATCCCGTCCCGGATCGCGAGGCAGGCGCGCGTGTACTCCTCGGTCTGGAGCAGCTCGGGGATCTGGCACGGCTCGTAGGCGCGGACCTCGCGGGCGGTCCCCTCCAGGTCGAGGAACCGGTGCGTCCAGGGCGGGATCAGCTCGCCGTACCGGTGCCACCAGGCCCGCTCGTTGGCCTCCCGCGCGAGGCGGAGCAGCTCCTCGCGCTCGGCGCCGTCCGGCACCCCGTAGAGGGTGAGCAGGTCGGCCACGTCGCGGCGGGCGAACGAGGTGCGGCCGAGCTCGATCCGGCTGATCTTGGACGCGCTGCCGCGGATCGCGTAGCCGGCCTGGTCGCGGCTCAGCCCGCTGCGTTCCCGCAGGCCGCGCAGCCGGGCGCCGACGAGCATGCGGCGCGCCGTCGGGCCGTGCACGGTCCCGGTCCCCGGCCCGGCCGCCCCCGGCTCCTGCCCTGCGCTCAACACCGCTCCTCGGGGGTGGGGATCCTGCTAGCGGGATAGTAGTGGCAAGTGCATATGCACGTGCAGCAGACGGCGGAGTCGCATTGTGGCCAGATCCTGCCGCATGAAAGACTCCGGCCATGCACCGTGTCGTGGTCCTCGCGCTCGACGGCGTGTACCCGTTCGAGCTCGGCATCCCGGTCCGGATCTTCGGCTCGGCCACCGGCCCCGGCGGCGCCCCCCTCTACGAGGTGCTGACCTGCGGGATCGACGGCCGCCCGGTGCGCAGCAGCGCCGACTTCGCGATCGCCGTCGAGCACGGCCACGAGATCATCGAGACCGCCGGCACGCTCGTCATCCCGCCGTTCGGCTGCGGCCCCGCCGTGCCGCCCGGGTGCCCGCCGCCGATCGCCGACGCGCTCTCCCGGCTCCGACCCGGCGCCCGGATCGTGTCGATCTGCACCGCGTCCTACCTGCTCGCCGCCGCCGGCCTCCTCGACGGCCGGCCCGCCACCACGCACTGGGCCGAGGCCGAGCGCTTCAAGGCGCTGTTCCCCGAGGTCGACGTGAACGCCGACGTGCTGTTCGTGGACGACGGCGACGTGCTCACCTCCGCGGGCGTCGCCGCCGGGATCGACCTGTGCATGCACCTCGTCCGCCGCGACCACGGCAGCGAGGTCGCCAACCGGGTCGCCCGCCGCTGCGTCGTGCCGCCGTGGCGGGAGGGCGGCCAGGCCCAGTTCATCGAGCGTCCCGTGCCCGAGCCGGACGCGGCCGCCACGTCCGCGACCCGCGCCTGGGCGCTCGGCGAGCTGCACCGGCCGATCCCGCTCGCCGAGATGGCGCGGCACGCGCGGATGAGCGTCCGCACGTTCTCCCGCCGGTTCCGCGACGAGGTCGGGATGACGCCGGGGCAGTGGCTGGCCCGGCAGCGCGTCGACCTGGCCCGCCGCCTGCTGGAGACCACGGACCTGCCCGTCGACCGCATCGCCGAGCAGGCGGGCTTCGGCACCTCGGCGTCGCTGCGCCAGCACCTGGTCGCCTCGATCGGCGTCCCCCCGTCCGCCTACCGGCACACCTTCCGCACCGCGCGCACGCACGCCCCCGCGCACTGATCGGGAGCGAGTTGGCGAGAGATCTCCTTTTTAGGGCGGTACATCCGGCCTACGCGTGAGTAACATATTGCCACCGCGGACGCGCGGGACGGATCGACGCGACGACGGAGCATGAGGGACGCCGCCATGAACCCCGTGACCGAACTGCTCGCCGAACGGCTGGACGAGATCACCGCCGAGATCGTCGGCGAGATCGCCGGCCGCGTCCCCGCGTACACGGGCCTGAGCGCGGCGATGATCCTCACCCTCGTCCGGGACGCGCTGACCGTCTACACCGGCGCGCAGGACCGCGGCGCCGCGCTCGACCACTTCCGCCGCCTCGGCGCCCACGAGGCCCGCGCGGGCCAGGACGTCCGGCACCTGGAGTCGGCGCTGCGCAGCGGGGCGCGCGTGCTCATCCGCCGCACCGCCAACGCCGCCGCCCGCGTCCACCCGCCGAACACCGAGTTCATCGCGGTGATGGAGAGCGCGTTCAGCGCGGAGGACCAGATCGTCGAGGCCGCGGTCGACGGCCACCACCGCGCCGCGCGCCCCCGCAACGGCTCCCGCCTCTACCCCCTCGTGGCACGCGGCCAGCGCTATTCCCCGAACTGACCGCGAGCCGGATGGCCGCGTAAGGCCATTCGGACCTCGTCCCGAACCCGGTGCGCCCTCCCGCTCGGCGCGCCCGTGCCTCAGCCGTTCGGGCCGGACGGGATGTGGACGGCGCGCTCGTTCGGCACGCAGTGCGTCATCTTGAGGCCGTTCACGTCGCGGGGACCGTTCCTGCCGAGGTCGTCGAGCCGCCGCCGGTCCTCGTCGGTGAGGTCCTGGCCCTGCAGCGGCTTCAGATGCGCGACGTCCTCCGGCGCGATGCCGAGGCCCTTGCCGACGCGCAGCCCCAGGTCGTCCTCGACCAGCAGGAAGTGCCACACCATCCGCTCCTGGACGGCCCGCACGCACTGCGACAGCTGGTCGACGAGGTTGGCCACCAGGTCGTCGCGCTCCCAGTCCTCCATCAGCAGGTAGCGCTGCCCGGCCTGCTCGTAGTCGTTGGCGCGCGGGATCCGCATGCGGGTCAGCCGGCCGCGGATCTCCGGGCCCTGCTCGTCGTGCGTCGGGTACTGCGCCTCCCGGAGCCCGCCGGTGATGGACGGCTCGTAGTTGACGTGCGGGTTCTCGCCGTAGCCGTCGACGTAGTAGGTCATCTGCCCGTCGCGCTGGTTGGTGGCGACCCGCGCCTCCTTCGCCTGGTTGACGGGCAGCTGCAGGTAGTTCGGCCCGACCCGGTGCCGCTGGGTGTCGCTGTAGGAGAACGTCCGGCCGACGAGCATCTTGTCGTCGGAGAAGTCGAGGCCGTCGACCAGCACGCCCGTGCCGAACGCGATCTGCTCGTTCTCCGCGAAGTGGTTCGCGACGTTGCGGTCGAGGACGATCCGGCCGACGGGCTTCGGCGGGAAGTCGTTCTCCGGCCACACCTTCGTGTCGTCGAGCGGGTCGAAGTCCAGCTCGGGGTGGTCGTCGTCGCTCATCATCTGGACGAGCAGCTCCCACTCGGGGTACTCGCCGCGGTCGATGGCGTCGTGGAGGTCCCTGGTGGCGTGGCCGAGGTCGTTCGCCTGCACGGCCGCGGCGTCGGCGCCGGTCATGCTGCGGACGCCCTGCTTCGGCATCCAGTGGTACTTGACCAGGACGGTGTCCCCGTCGTCGTTCACCCACTTGTAGGTGTTGACGCCGAAGCCCTGCTGGTGCCGGTAGTCGGCGGGGATGCCGCGCGGGCTGAACAGGTTGACGAGCATGTGCATCGCCTCGGGCGTCTGCGACATGAAGTCGAAGATCCGGTTCGGCTCCTGCCGGAACGTCACGGGGTCGGGCTTGAGGGCGTGGATGACGTCGGGGAACTTGATGGCGTCCCGGATGAAGAACACCGCGAGGTTGTTGCCGACGAGGTCCCAGTTGCCGTCCTCGGTGTAGAACTTGATCGCGAACCCGCGGGGGTCGCGGGCGGTCTCGGCGGAGTCCCGGCCGCCGATGACGGTGGAGAACCGCAGCGCGACCGGGGTCCGCTTCCCGCGCTCCTGGAACAGCTTCGCGCGCGTGTAGCGGGAGATGGGCTCGTCGCCCCAGGAGCCGTACGCCTCGAAGTAGCCGAAGGCGGTGGCGCCGCGCGCGTGCACGACCCGCTCGGGGATGCGTTCCCGGTCGAAGTGGCTGATCTTCTCCAGGAACTGGTAGTTCTCCAGGGTGGCGGGGCCGCGCGCCCCGACGGTCCGCTGGTTCTGGTTGTCGTAGACCGGATGGCCCTGCCGGTTCGTCAGGACCGGGCGCTCGTCCCCCGGCTCGGAACCCATGCTCGCAACGTCGGTCACGCCGGCTCTCCCCCTCGTTCTGCTCGTGGCCGGTCGGCGGGATGGCACTACCCGCAAGCCGCGCCCCGGAAGGTCCGGCGCCGGTAAAGCCCTCATGACCGGTGGCTCCGGCCGCGCGCGGGGTCAGGCGTTCCGCACGGACAGCGCGAGGGCGGGGCACATCTCGGCGGCCTGGACGGCGTCGCGCAGCAGCCGCGCGGGGACGGCGGCGCCGGCGATGACGGGGTAGCCGAACTCGTCGAGCCGGACGAGGTCGGGCAGCAGGTGGCGGCAGAGGCCGTGCCCGGCGCAGCGGGACCAGTCGATCGCGAGCCGGTGCGGGGACGCCTCGGCCTCCTCGGGCTCCTCGCCGTGGACGGGCAGGAACCGGCGGACCGGCCGGCCGCAGCCGCCCCGGTCGAGGTGCGCGGCGACGTCGTCGCCGAAGGCGCGGAGCGCGGACAGCAGGAAGCGGGTCGTCCCGTCGGGGTGCTTGCAGGCGCCGCGGCCGCGGACGGTGGCGCTGCCGCGGCGGACGGCGGCGACGGCCTCGTCCCCGGCGGTCCCGGCGGCGAGCGCGGCGACGGACCGCGCGATCGCGGGCAGGCCGAGCCGGCAGGGGCCGCACTGCCCGGCGGATTCGGCGCCCATGTACCCGGCGACGCGGGCGATCTCGCCGAGCGGGCAGGTGTCGCGGGGCAGCGGGACGACGATCCCGGCGCCGAGCGCGCCGCCGGCCGCCGCCATCGCCTCCCGCGACACCGTGACCCGCGCGGCCTGCGCGGGGGTGAGGCACGCGCCGTGGTAGCCGCCGACGATGACGCCCTGCCCGGCGTCGGTGCCGCAGTGCCGGAGCACGTCGGCGAGCGGGACGCCGGCGGGGGTCTCGACGACCATGTGCCCGCCGTCGGGGAGGGTGACGGTGAGCAGGACGGTCCCGGGTTCGCGGGGGGTGCCGGCGGCGCGGTACCCGTCGGCGCCGAGTTCGGCGAGCACGGCGAGCTGCGCGAACGTCTCCGCGTTGGACAGCAGGGTGGGGAGCCGGTCGACGCCGCTGTCGGCGGCGCGGACCTTCTGCCCGGGCGGGATCGGCGTCTCGCCGTTGACGCCCCGGACGAGCGCGCCGCCCTCCCCGGTGATGAACCGCTCGGGGAGCCGGACGACGCGGGCGCGGTCGCGGAGCCGGGTCTCGGCGACGGCGAGCCGCAGCGACCGCGCGGCGAGGCCGTCGTCGGTGACGCCGATGACGAGCTCCCGCGCGCCGAGCGCCTTGACGGCGAGGACCGCGCCGTTCAGCACGAGGTGCGGCACGTGCGCGAGGAGGGCCTTGTCCTTGGAGCTGGCGGGCTCGCCCTCGGTGGCGTTGACGAGGACGACGGGGTCGCGGCCGGTGCGCCGCGCCGACCGGTGCACGGCGGCGAGCTTGCGGGCGAACGGGAACGCGGCGCCGCCGCGCCCGCGCAGGTCGACGCTCTCGGCGAGCGCCGCGAGCTCGCGGAGCGGCAGGCCGCGCGGCACGGGGTGGACGAGCCGGTGCGCCGCCGCGTCCAGCCGGGACGTGCGGTCGAGGCCGGAGAACAGGCGCGGCGGCCCGATGGTGGTGAGGCGGAACGCGCGGCCGGTCGCGGAGGCGGTGCTCACGGGCGGCTCCTCGACCAGCGTTTCGCCTCGTCCTTGAGGTCCGCCCAGAACTGCTCGTCGGGGACGCGGGCCTCGGCGGCGGGCGCGGGCCGCCGGGCCGGGGGACGCGCCGCCGCGGCGGGGCGGACCGGCCGGGGCCCCGTCGTGCGGCGGTGCCGGGACGCGACCGCCAGCCGCACCAGCACCAGCAGGACGACCGCCGCGGCGCACAGCAGGTAGCTGTAGACCACCCAGCTCTTGGCGGCGCGCCCGGCCTGGAGGCCGTGGACGAGCGCGACCGGCCAGCACGCGTACACGGCGAGGTGCAGCATCCGCCACGTCCAGGCGCGCCCGGCGCCGATGAACCGGCCGCGGGCGACGCCGGTGAGCGCGGCGAGGACCATCAGGTCGCCGGCGACGGGCCCGAGGCTCACCATCAGCCCGTGGCCCCGGAACCCGGCGGCCGGGAGCGCGGCGTCGAGCGCGGACGCGTGCTTCTCCAGCACCTTCAGGACGATGTGGACGGCGAGGAAGCTGAGCGAGAGCGCGGCGGCGGCGCGGTGCCCGGACTGGGCGAGGATCCGCAGCCGGATCGGCGTGGACCGGCTCGCGGCGAGCAGCCCGAACACGACCGCGCCGGTCAGCCCGACCAGCGTGAACACGCCGGAGAAGAACTCCAGGAACGCGTGCGCGGCGGTGAGGAGGTGCGCGGCGCGCCCGGTCCGCCCGGCGACCGCGGCGGCGACGAGCCCCGCCGCCATCAGCGCGATCTTGAGCGTCCGCCGGCGCGCCGGGGCCCGGACGGGCGGGGACGAGGCCGTGTTCACGCGCGCCTCCCCGTCATGACGACGCCGCCGTCGTCGGGGACGTCGCGGGCGACGAGGTAAGGGTCGGCGACGGTGCGGGGGTGGGGACCACACCGTCGCCGAGGTTGAGCAGCGGGTCGCCCTGGCCGACGCGGACGCCGCCCCGCGTCGCCGCGACCGCCCGGCCGGACGCGGCGACCCGCAACGTCCAGCCGCCGATCCGCAACCCGTCGAGCGCCGCGGGCCGTCCGCCCGACAGCACCCCGAACACCACGGACGGAGGCCCGGCGGCCTGCCCGGTCGAGCACGGCAGGCCGCGCCCGGTCGTCCCGAGGTAGGCGCCCGTCCGGACGGCGCCGCCGTCCTTCACCGCGGCGGGCGCGGTCAGCCGGGAGAACGTCGACGCGAGCCCGTTGGGGTGGATCAGCAGCAGCATCGCGTGCCCGGACGTCCGGCCGCACAGCCGGTAGAGGCGGCCGGGCCCGGGTGCCAGGACCCGGCCGTCCCCTCCCGCGAACGCGATCGCCCTCGGGTCGCCGGCGGGCCGCATCGTCCACGACCCGCCGGGACCCCAGGGCAGCTCCAGCCCGGTGGCCGCCCCGCTCACGGCGGCCTTCCCGTAGCGGGCGAGGAGCGCGCGTTCGCCGTCCGGCACGACGTCGGACGGGGCCTGCTTCGCGAACGACCCGAAGGTCGGCGCGCCGGTCACCGCCACCTGCCAGCCCGTCGTGAGGCGGCGGGCGATGAACAGCGACGCGTCGGGCGGCGCGTCCACGCCGTCCGGCGGCGCGATGACCGACGAGCCGAACGCCCAGCCCTTCGCGGCGTCCGACCGGGACAGCAGCACGGTCGGCGCCTTCGGCGCGCGCCCGCCGAACTCGCGGCGCGCGATCGTCGAGCGCTGGCGGAGCACCGCGGTGCGCACCGTCCGGACCAGCGGGGCGGTCTTCGCGGTCGTCTCCGCGGCCTTGGAGCCCCGCGACGCGTGCGCCGGGCGGGTCCGCTGGGACGCGGGCTCGGGCACCGCCGCCGGGCGGCCCCGCGGCGCCTGCGTCGCCTGGGCCACCACGGCGCACAGCACCAGCAGGACGGCGCCCGCGCCGGCGCCGCCGAGCCGCACGATGCGGTTGGCCAGCGGCAGTACGGATCCGCCGCCGGACCGCGGTGGGGACATCACCCCGCCAGAGTCGCGGCTCACCCGATAAGGCGGCGCTTCGGACGGGTTAAGAGTCGGCTAAGGCGCGTGATCCCCATCGCGCGGCGGGACGCCGTCGCGCGGCGGGATACCGAAACGGACCATCACCCGCGCGCCCCCGGCCGGTGACTCGCCGAGCTGGAGGCTGCCGTGGCTCGCCTCCGCCGTGCGCCGCACGATGTCCAGCCCGAGGCCCGTCGACGACGCGGTGCTGACCCCGCGCCGCAGCAGATGCCGGCCTCCGAAACCGGGGCCCGCGTCGTCCACCGTCAGGTACACCGCGCCGCTGCGCGCCTCCAGCGCCACGCCCATCGCGCCGCCCTCCGGCGTGTGCGCGAAGACGTTCCCGAGCAGCGCGTCCAGGCACGCCGACAGGTCCTCCGCGCGCACACGGACCAGCAGCGGTCCCGACGGGATGCGCAGGTCCATCCGCCGGTCCTGCTCGTCGGCCAGCACCGACCAGAACCGCACCCGCTCCGCCACGACCGCGGTCGCGTCGGTGCACGGCGCCTCCGCCCGCACCGGCCGCCGCGTCGTGTTGATCAGCTCGGTGACGGTCCGCTCCAGCACGTCGACCTGCTCGCCGATCCGGCCCGCCTCCGCCGGGTCCCGCAACGTCTCCGCCTCCAGCCGCAGCACCGTCAGCGGCGTGCGGAGCCGGTGCGACAGGTCCGCGGCCTGCTCCCGCTCCCGCGACAGCAGCGCGCCGATCTGCCCCGCCAGCTCGTTCAGCCCCACCGTCACGTCGCGGATCTCCGGCGGCCCGCCCGGCTCGACCCGCGCGTCCAGGTCCCCGGTGGAGATGCCCTTCGCCAGCGCCGCCAGCTTCGTGATCCGCCGCACCAGCGACCGCGCCAGCCGGTCCGCCACCAGCACGCTCACCGCCAGCAGGCCCGCCGCGAGCCCCGCCAGGATCGCCCACGCCCGGCCGACGCCCGCGAACATCTGCCGGTCCGTGACGAACGCGCGGATCACCGCCGTCCCGCCGCGGCCGCCGAGCACCGCCACGAGGATCTCCCGCCCGCCCGGCGTGTCCACCGTCAGGCTCCGGCCCCGCTCCGCGAGCCGCACCCCGGCGTCCCGCTCGGCGGGCGCGCCGCTGAACCGCCCGTCCGGCCACAGCACCGTCATCGGGTAGCCGCTCGACGCCGTCTGCTGCAGCGCCACCTCGACCGTCGCGCGGTCGCCCGCCGCCACCACCGGCGCCAGCGCCTGCGCCCGCACGTTCGCCGCCGCGAGCGTCCGCGTCCGCGCCACGTCCCGCACCAGCAGCGACAGCGGGACGAGGAACGCCACCAGCACCAGCACCACCGTCGACGCCACCAGCAGCGTGATGTGCCGCCTCACGACGGGTCGACGATCTTGATGCCGGACCCGCGCACCGACCGCAGGTACCGCGGCCGCGACGCCGACTCGCCCAGCTTGCGCCGCAGCCACGCCACGTGCACGTCGATCGTCTTGTTCGCCCCGCCGAGCGGCACGTGCCACACCTCGGTGAGCAGCTCCCGCTTCGACACCACCTGCCCCGGCCGCGACGCCAGGTAGAGCAGCAGGTCGAACTCCTTCGGCGACAGCTCCAGCGGCCGCCCGTCCAGCGACGCCTCCCGCGCCGCCGCGTTCATCCGCAGCCCGCCCACCCGCACCTCCCGGGCCGCGCCGCCGGGGTCCTCCGCCCGCCGCAGCACCGCCCGGACCCGCGCGTCCAGCTGCCCCGCCCCGAACGGCTTCACCAGGTAGTCGTCCGCGCCCGCGTTCAGGATCCGCTCGATCTCCCGCTCGTCGTCGCGGGCCGTCGCCACGATCACCGGGACGGAGCTGACCGCGCGCAGCATCCGCAGCACCTCCGCGCCGTCCAGGTCGGGCAGCCCGAGATCGAGGATCACCAGGTCCGGCCGGGCGCTCACCGCCCGCCGGATGCCGTCCATGCCCGTGGGCGCCGACGCGACCGCGTGCCCGCGCTCGCCCAGCGCGCGGACGAGCCTGCTGCGCACCTCGGCGTCGTCTTCCACCAGCAACAGTTGCGCCACGGCGCCACGCTAGACCGGGAACGCTGCCGGGAAAGGTCCTATAGACGCCTTAATGGCTGCTTAACCGAACCTTAGCCATGAATGTGGAACAGTTCGCGCATGTCCAAGCACAGCGCGCTCGCCGCCACGGTGTGGTCGGCGGCCGCGGTGCTCGGAGTCGGCGCCGGCATGGCCGCGATCTCCGCCGTCGGCACCGGCATCACCGAACGCGGCGTCAAGCCGATGACGCCCGGCGAGGTGGACGCCGCGCTCGCCGTCCCGGCCACCCCGCCGGGCCCGCCGCCGTCCGCCGCCGCGCCCTCGCCGTCCGCGCCGCCGCGGCGCGACCCGCCCCGTCCCGGCCCGACCGTCACCGTCACCCGCCAGGTCACCACCGCCATCACCAACCTGGCCTCCGAGGCCGGCGACATCGTCGCCCGCTGCGACCGCGGCGCCGCCTTCCTCGTCTCCTGGACGCCCGCGCAGAACTTCAGCGTCGGCGCGAGCAACCGCACGCCCCCGGGGGCCGTCTTCGTCCGGTTCCAGTCGTCCACCCGGTTCGTCACGATGACCGTCACCTGCCGCGCGGACCGCCCGTCCGCCGCCGTCAGCGTGGACCGCCGCGACGGGGACCCCCGCTCCCAGTACCCCCATCGCCATTTCCCCGGCAGGGGCTAGCGAGGCCCCCGACTCGCTAGCCCCTGCGCTCCCCTCCCGGTGACGCGGATCACCCCGCGCGGCATGTCACGTTCCCGGCGGAAGGCCCCGTCTAGGTGGTCGATCGCAATGAGAACGGCCTAGGAGGACGACATGAGCGCGCAGATCCTGCTCACCGGCGGCACCGGCACCCTCGGCGGGCACGTCCTGCCCCTGCTGCGGGACGCCGGGCGCGACGTCCGGGTGCTCAGCCGCCGCCCGCACGAGAACGCCGCCGGCGTCGAGTACGTGACCGGCGACCTCCTCAAGGACGAGGGCGTCGAGGCGGCGGTGGACGGCGTCGAGACCGTTTTGCACCTCGCGGGCGGCGCCAAGGGCGACGACGAGGCGACCCGCAACCTCGCCCGGGCCGCCGCGCGCGCGGGCGTGCGGCACTTCGTGCTGATCTCGGTCATCGGCGCGGACCGCGTCCCGATCGGCTACCTGCGCACGCAGCTGCGCGCCGAGGAGGCGCTGATCGAGTCGGGCGTGCCGTGGACGATCCTGCGCGCCGCCCAGTTCCACGACCTGGTGTTCACGATGGCGCGGAAGATGGCGAAGCTGCCGGTCGTCCCGAAGCCGGGCGGCCTGCGCTTCCAGCCGGTCGACTCGCGCGAGGTGGCCGCCCGCCTGGTGGAGCTGGCGCTCGGCGGCCCCGCCGGCCGCGTGCCCGACCTCGCCGGCCCGAAGGTGTACCGGATCGACGAGCTCGTCCGCGGCTACCTGGACGCGGCGGGCAAGCGCCGGCCGATGCTGCCCGTCCGCGTGCCCGGCAAGGCCGGCCGCGCCTACCGCGACGCCGCGAACCTCTCGCTGGAGAACGCCGACAAGGGCGCCCTGACATGGGAGGACTACCTGGCCGCCCACGTCGGCTAGGCGTCCGCTCCCCGCTCGCGCCAGAGGTCGGCGAACAGCTCGTGCAGCGGGACGGGCGGCAGGACGAACCGGTACGCGCCGTAGTGGTAGGCGTGCGCGCCGCGCGCCCTGTAGGCGTCGTACTTCGCCGACTCCAGCGGCAGCCCCGGCGCGTCGATCTCGCGCCACCTTCCGGGGAGGAAGACCGAGCGCCCGGCGCGGGCGCGCTTGTCCCGCTCGACCAGCCCGGCGGCGGCGAGGCCGTCCTGCGCGGCCTTGTGCCGGGACGCGTCCCAGCGGTTCCACCGCCGGACGTTCCGGTCCGTGGGCTGGGGCAGGGCGAGCAACTGGAGGTAGAGCGCGGCGGCGTCCCCGTCCAGGCCGAGCACGCCGGCGACCTCCTCCACCAGGGCGGGGACGCTCAGGACGGGGTTCGCCTCGTACTCGCCGGGCGGGACGGGCGTGCACGCCGACCGCTCGACGATCCGGTGCAGGCCGCCGCCGGCCCGCAGGACCTCGATGTCGCGGATGTCCTCCCGCAGCCGTGCCAGGTCCCTGGCCGCGCACAGCCGCTCCATCTCCGCGTACAGGTCGTCGTCGGCGAGCGCGGCCGGGCGCAGGTAGTACTCGTCGAAGCCGGAGACGCGGTTCTCGTCCTTCCAGGGCGTGTACAGCAGCAGCCCGTTGTCGTGGATGACCGGGGGCTCCAGCCCTTCGTCGGCCTCCACCGGGAAGGTGCCGGGGCCGAGCGCGGTCTCCGGGTCCTTCAGCGGGGTGCGGCCCCACAGCGGCACCACCAGATCCGGCGCGTCCAGCCGGGCCCGCAGCAGCTCGTACAGCTCCGCCGCCCCGGCGGCGGCCGGGTCGCCGACGGGGCGCTCGGTCAGCGCCCACGCCACCCTGGCCGCCGCCCTGGTGTAGACGTCGGGCAGGCCGGACGTCGCGTACACGCCCGGCCTGCCGGTGTCGATGCGCAGCGCGGCCCCGCTCCGGAACCCGCTCTTCGCGAAACGGGCCCGGCAGTGCAGGTCCTCGGCCAGCGCGGTCGCGGTCGACGGGTCGGCCAGCGTGGCCGCCTCCGCGTCGCCCTGGACGAGCCTGGCCTCCAGCTCGGCCGCCGCGTCCTCCGCCACCGGGGCCCTCACGCCGACGAGGTCCGCCCACACCTCCGCCATGCCCTCGGCGGCGCGGACGGTCCCGCGCCTGTCCCACAGCGTCGCGGGGTCGTCTGGCAGCCCGGCCGCCAGCAGCCGCAGCCGGTCGCCGTGGCCGAAGCCGTGCACCAGCTTCCGGGTCTCCCGGTAGAACGCCGTCCCGATCTTGTACGGGGCGCCGCGGTACGTCTTCTCCTCGCCGACGTACGGGCTCATCGGCAGCCCGGTCAGCAGCAGCGCCGCGTGCGCGTGCCGCGCGCCGGTCCGGGCAGCGAACGCGGCGACGGCGGCCTTGTCGAGCTTCAGGGGGCCGTGCTCGGCGAACGCGTCCAGCAGCCGGGCCAGCCGGGCCGCGTCGTCGGAGGCGATCGCGACGGTCTCGACGTCCTCCGCGCCCGCCGGCGCTGGCGCGTCCTCCGGCTGGACGAACCGGTAGGCGGCCTCCGGGGCGAGAGCGCGCAGGTCGCGCAGCGCGCCGGACGCGTCGCCGGTGACGAGCGTCCGCCCCGCCTCGCGGAGCGGCACCAGCGCCGCGCCGGGCGCGGTGCCGCGCCGCCACCGGCCCGGCCGCGCGAACGGGCTCCGCGCCCATTCCCGCAGCAGCACGACGCCCGCGTCCCGCAGCGGCTCCGGCAGCGGGCGGCCCACGACCCGCCACGCCACCGCGCCGATGCTCCCGAGCAGCGGCGCCCAGTCGAGGGGCCGCTCCGGGACGCTGTCGGCGCGGCCCCGCTCGCCGACCTCGCCGCGCAGGTACGCTCCGGCCGCGGCGATCGAGGTGACCATGGCCGGCTGGTCGGATGGCTCCTCGCGCGGGTGCCCGTCCGTCCGGGCGTGGAGCAGCCCCCACAGCAGCTCGTACAGGTCTGCGTCGCGCGCGTCGCCCACCGGTTCGACGCGCACGCCGGAGCGCCGGAACGCGACCCGTTCGCGGATCGTCTCGCGGTGCCGCTGGATGCGCCGGGCCCACTGCACGGTGGCGGCGACGCCGTCCGCGATCCGCGGGTCGGTGACGTCCGGGAGCACCGCCCCGACGCCGGCGCCCCCGAGCAGTTCCTCGACGGCCTCCCGCGTCACGTTCCGCAGCGCTCGCGAGGAGGGCTCGTCACGCGGGACGAAGCGGTCCCAGAACGCGATCGGCGGCACGAACGGGTGCCCGCCGGCGTCCTGGCGCCTCGCGGGGGAGTGCGCGACCGTCCAGAGCACCGCCCCGTCGGATCCGGCCCGACCGCGCAGCAGCCCGTCCCGCTCCGCCGCGACGACGACGTCCTCGGCCGCGCCGGGCATCCTGACGGTGACGTCCGGCCCCGCGAGGTCCTCCGTACCGGGGTCCTGCGGTGCGAGCACCTCGCCGGGACGGTCCGCCCAGTATCCGCGCCCGTGCGGCCCGTACCACGAGCCGCGCCACGCCACCAGGAACCGGCCGTCGACATGGCAGACGCGCAGGTCGTGCACCTTCTCGTCCTGAGGGACGGTGTACGTGCACGTCCCGCGCCGACCTTCCCGGTCGAACGCGACCGCGCGCCCGTTCCCGAACACGGTCAGCACGCCCCGGACGGACGTGACCCCGTCGAGGCGGCCGATCTCCTCCAGTGCCGTGTCGTAGACCGGCCACCCCAGCTCCGCCGGGATTCCGGTGCGCAGCGTCCGCAGCAGCGGCTCGGCGACGTCGACGGCGGCGAGCTCGTCGGCGGCGCCCTCCAGGGCGGCCGAGGTGCGCACGTCGAGGAGCCTGTCCAGCTCCGCGATGGCGTCCTCCGCCTTCGGCAGCCCCGCGCCCGCCGACCGCTCCACCAGTTCATGGATCCGCGCCAGGACGTGCCGCCGCAGGTCGGCGCTCTCCGGCAGCGCGCTGACCGCCGTGCCGCCCTGCCTCGCCAGGCCCGCGCCGTGCTCCTCCAGCAGCTTGCCGAGGACGGGATGGGCGGCCAGCGCCCGCAGGTCCCGGCGAGGCCGGTCGCCCGCGATCTGCGGCCTGTAGTCCCCCGCCTCCAGCTCGATCCCCTCCGCGAGGCACGCGTCGGCGAGGTCGGCGTCCATGTAGCCGAACCCGACCCGGCCGTGCAGCAGCAGCGGGCGCCCCTCCGCCGCGATGCGCGGCGCGATCCGCGGCAGCAGGTCGTACAGCTCGTCCGGCAGTGCCTGGCGGCTCTTCGCCCTGCGGCGGAGCAGGCCGGGCTCGCTGTAGTGCCACGAGTACCGCTCCAGCCACGCCCCGAGCGACCCGCACGGGACGATCCGCCCGTCCGCCATCGCGTCGAGCGCGCGCGCCGCCGCGAGCATCCGCAGCCACCCGCCGCCGTCCCCGGCCAGCGGGAACAGCTCCGCCATCCCGCGCAGCGCCGCGTCCTCCAGCGGTCGGCCCTGGAAGACCTTCGCGGCCGCCTTCAGCACGGCGCCCGGCACCACCGGTCCGAAGACCGCGCCGGCCATCCTCCTCTTCGGCGGCGCCGGGTCCGAGGCGGCCGACGCCGCCAGGACGTTCCCGAGCACGCGCGCCTCCTCGTCCGCGCCGAGGCCCGCGGCCCGCGCCGAGTCCCGTACCTGGCCGTGCAGGTCGGCCGGCAGCTTCGCGCCCCCGCCCGCCACCGCGCACGCGAACCGGGCGAACTCCGCGTGCGCCGCCCCCGGCGGCAGCTCCCCGTCGAGCCACCGCCGATGCTCCGCGATCCGCGCCCCGTCGAACACCCCGTACCGCGCGAACAGCAGATCGTCCGCCACCTGGTACGCGACGCCGGGTCCGCCGAACCGCGCGCCCGCCGCACGGGCGCTGCTGTGGGCCTCCTCCGCCTGCCGCGGATGGCGCTCGCACAGCAGGTGCCCGAGGGTGTCGAGGTACCAGGCCAGATGCGCCGGGGGCAGTTCGCGGCGCCGCTCCCGGACGAAGTCCCCGATCTCCTGGCCGGGGCGCATCCCCCCGACGAACCGGCGCAGGGCGTCCATCCGCTCCCGCGCCGTCGCGGCCTCGGCGGGATCGTTGGCCCGCACCCATTCCACGTACACGTTCGAGGACGGCGCATCGGCGGGCGGCATGATCGGCATGCCCGACAGGGTGCCGTCCCGCGCCGACATTCCGCCGACATTCCGGGTGATCGCCGCCAAGGAGTCACGCCGCCGGATCCCGGCGCAGGAGGACGAGCACGGACACCCCCGCCGCCAGGACGGTCGTGGCGAGCTGGCACGCGATCCCGGTGCCGAGGCGCGCCGTCCCGCCGGGGTCGAACAGGTGCGTCCAGTCCTGCCAGTAGTGCACCGGCAGGACGACCTGGACGGCGCGCAGCACCGGCGACCCGTTCAGGATGCTCGCCGCGACCACGAACCCGACGGCCGCGCCGAGCGCCTCGGCGCCGCGCGGCAGCAGCAGCCCCAGCGCGAACGCGATCCCGGCGATGCTGAGCATGCACAGCAGCGTGTAGCCGGACGCCGCGAGCACCCGCCCGATCGCGTCCCCGGTGGACAGGTCGGCCGCGCCGATGACACGGAACGGGTGCCAGCCGAACAGCACCAGCCCGGCGCCGACGCCTCCGGCCAGCACGAACAGGGTCGCCGCGGCGGTGACGACCGCGACGGCGCCGAGCTTGCCCGCCAGCAGCCGTCCCCGGCCGACCGGCGCGACGTACAGGTACCGCAGCGTCCCCCAGTCCCGGTCGGACGAGCCGATCGCGCTCGCCAGCAGCGCCACGACGACCGGCAGCAGCAGCGGGCCGACGAACTCCAGGCTCGCCATCGCGTGGTTGAGCGCGGAGAACGGCGACGCGCCGTACAGCCCGCCCTGGTCGCCGTTGCGGTGCCCGGCATGCGACGCGGTCGCCAGCCCCGCGATGACCGGCACGGCGGCCAGGCACGCCAGCGCCACCAGCGTGCGGATCCGCAGCAGCTGGGTCCTCAGTTCAACGCGCAGCACGCTCGCCCTCCCCTTCGGTCATCGTCAGGAACGCCTCCTCCAGCGACCGGTCCGCCCGGGTCACCGACATGACGCCCACACCCGCCGTGACCAGCGCCTGCACGAGTTCCGCCGGCGGCGTCCCCGGCGCGGTCACGACCAGATGCCCGTCCCGCACGGCGACCGACGCGACGCTCCGCGCCTCCCGCAGCACGGCCGCGGCCCGCCCGGTGTCGTCCACCTCGACGCGGTAGGCGTCCTCGCCGCCGAGCAGCTCGTCCAGCGGGCCCGACGCGACGAGCCGCCCCCGGTTCATCACCACGGCGTGCGTCGCGAGCTGCTGCACCTCCGCCAGCTGATGGCTCGACACCAGCACCGCCGCGCCGCCCCGCGCCAGCTCCCCGAGCCGCTCGCGCAGCGCCCGCACCTCCGCCGGGTCCAGGCCGTTCGCCGGTTCGTCGAGGATCAGCACGTCCGGCGCGCGCATCAGCGCCTGCGCCAGCATCAGCCGCTGCTTCATGCCCATCGAGTAGCCCTTGACCTTCCGGTTCACCGCCGCTCCCAGGCCCGCGAGGTCGAGGGCGTCGTCCAGCGCGGGCGGCGGCCACTCCCGTCCCGTCGCCGCCCACAGCAGCCTGAGGTTCGCCGTTCCGGACAGGTGCGGGACGAACGCCGGGCCGTCGATGAGCACCCCCGCCCGCCGCAGCACCGGGGCGCCGAGCCGGACCGGCTCGCCGAGGATCCTCGCCTCCCCCTCGTCCGGCCGGGACAGCCCGACCAGCATCCGGATGGTCGAGGTCTTGCCCGCCCCGTTCGGCCCGAGCAGCGCGCAGACCTGCCCGGCCCCGACCGTGAAGCCGAGCCCGCGCACCGCCTGCCGCCGCCCGTACCGCTTGGACAGCCCGCTCGCACCGATCACCGCTGCCATTGCCTCCCCTTCGTCATGAGCAGCACCCCGGCGACGGCCGTGGTGGCCGCCCCGGCCCCGAACGTGAGGACGGCGGCGTCCGCCACCGACGTCACCGTCCCCGGCCAGAGCGCGTCGCGGAACGCCACCGCGAGCTGGACCGCGACGCACCCCGCCACGACCGACGCCTCGCCGGCGCGCCGCGTCCACGGCCGCTCCGGACGCGCGACGATCCCGGCGACCGCGTTGGCGATCAGGCAGAACGCCAGGTGGGACGTGAACTCGACGGCGAGCACCCACGCGATGAGCGCCGGGTCCGTCCAGTGCTCGCCGACGACCATCGCGCCGACGATCCCCACCGCGGCGAGCGCGCTGGCCAGCACGAACACGCTCATCGCGTGCCTGCGCACCCAGTCCGCGGCGCCCGGTGCGGCCCATCGCCGCACCACCGGCGTCCGGCTCGCGACCAGCAGGACGTCCCCGAGCCAGTCGTGCCGCCACCGCACCCGGGGGCCCCGGCACCGCGCCAGCATCACCGCCACGACCGCCGCGCACACCGACGTCACGGCGAGCCCGGCGACCAGGACCCACGTCCACGCGCCCCACGACCGCCGCACCGCCCCGACGGCGGCCCACTCGAACGCCAGCGTGATCCCGACGAGCGAGGTCATCGCCCCCGCCGCCCGCACCATCTGGCTCTCCCGATCGGGGCCGCCCGGCGCCCGCCACGCGAGCAGCCGCAGCGCGATCACCGCGCCGAGCATCGGCACCGCGAACTGGGCCAGCGACACGGCCACGTCGTAGGGGTCGTCCTGCCACGGGCTCTCCGCCCGGACCGCCTTGTCCTGCGTGGCGAACACCGTCAGCGCCTCGAAAAGGCAGGCCAGGGCGAGGCCCGCCAGCACGGCCCGCAGCCGTTCCGTCCGTTCCATGGCCGCCATAGTACGCGCCTCGTACTACGTGGCAAGTAGCATCGTGCCTCGTACTACACTCGGGGGCGTGCACAGCAACGACGCCCAGATGCTCGTCCTAACCGTCCTCGCCGAGGGACCCCTGCACGGCTACGCCATCAACACCGCGATCGAGGAGCTCACCGGCCGTAAGCTCGGCCCCGGCAGCCTCTACGGCGCGCTGTCCCGCCTCGAGGCCCGCGAGCTGATCCGCCCGTCCGACGACGCGTCCGACGCCCGCCACCGCACCATGCGGATCACCGACGCCGGCCGCGCCGCGCTCCGCGTCGAGCTGGAGCAGATGGCCCGCGTCTCCCAGGCCGGCCTCCGCGCCCTGGGCCCGGCATGAGGGCGTCCGCGCTCTACCCGCCGCCCGTCCGCGAACGCTGGGGCGCCGAGATCGACGGCGCGCTCCGCGACGCCGGCCCGCGCGCCTGGCCCGACACCCTCGCCGGCGCCGCCCGCCTCTGGCTGCACCCCACCGACTGGCCCGAGTCCGGCACCGGCCAGACCCGCCGCACCGTCGCCGTCGCCCTCTTCGCGGTCCTCGCCCTGTCGACGCTGCTGCTGCGCGCCGTGGAGCCGTCCAGCACCCTGACCGCCGACCCGGCCCACCCCGCGACCAGCCTCTGGCTCGCCCCGGTCCTCCTCGGCGCCGCCCTCGCCGCCCCGCTCCCGCCCCTCTTCCGCCGGACGGTCCTCCGCGACCTGGCCGTCCAGGCCGTCCGCACCCTCGCGGCCCCCGGCCTGGCCGTCCTCGCCATGCTCCTCATCGCCCGGACCGGCGCGCTGAAGCACCCGCCCGCACCCCTCGACGCGGCCCTGTTCGGCTACTACTGGACGACGCTCGCCTTCACCGCCTACCGCCTCTGCACCCTCATCGCGCGTGCCGCCCGCACCGCCGCGCTCCCCTCCACCCGCCGCCTGACCGCCGCCCTCGCCCTCACCGGCACCGGCCTCGCCGCCGCCGCGGCCCAGAGCGCCACGACCGCCGTCCCCGCGACCCTCGCCCTGACCGCCCTCGCCCTCCCCACCCTCCTCACCGCCCACGACCTCGCCAAATCCGCCGGGACGCCTTTCGGCCGCCTTTAGCCGCGGCCTTCCTCACCATCCGGCGGACACCGGACTCCGGGAAATCCTCGCCTCTCCGGTTACCCCCGGGACATATTCCGGTTCCACCGGACCTCACCGTTCTCCTCACCGCGTCCAAAAGAAGGAGCCGGCGACAGCGGAGGGGGAACGATGACACAGACCTCGAACCATTCCGACCGGCGGTCCGGGGCCGGGGACGAGTCCTTCGAGACCTACGCCTGGCGCGTCCACCAGGCCCTGCACGACTGGACCGCCAAGGTCGACGCGAAGGCCTCCGTCGTCCTCACCCTGGAAACGGCGATCCTCGGCATGATCGTCGTCTTCGCGCAGTCCGGAAAGCGGCTGCGGCACCTGTCCGGCCTCGAGACCTGGACCTTCGGCATCGGCGTCGCGCTCCTGGTCGGCGCCATCGTGCTCGCCGGAGCCGCCGTCTTCCCTCAGCTCAACCGCCTGGAGGCGCGGAGGAACTGGCGGCGAGGCTACGTCTACTTCGGCCACCTGCGCCGCTGGGACCCGGCCGAACTCGTCACCGCGCTCGAACACGGCGTCGGCCGGCGCAACCGCCTGGTGCTCAGCACCCAGTTGGTCGCCCTGTCCAAGATCGTCTGGCGCAAGCACTCGTTCCTGCAGTACTCCATGGTCACGGTGATCCTCGGCAACATCGGCGTCTGGCTCCCGCTCCTGCTCTCCTGAGCCGGGAGCCGCACGGCGCGCCGATCGGAGCCCGCGCGCGCCCTCGGTGGACTACTGGGTCTCGGTGATGCGGACGGCGGCCTGGCCGGAGAAGCGGACGCTGGCGTTGTGCGGCGCGGCCTGCACCCACTGGTCGAACCCGTCGAGCGAGCACTTCATGACGTCGGGCGGGGTGGGGGAGCCGTCGGGGCAGGTGCCGCCGGCGACGTACAGGACGGTGTCGTCGGCGGTGAAGAAGGCGACGTTGCCGACGAGGAACTTGCCCGGGGCCAGGTAGCGCAGCCGCCCCCACTTGGTGGTGATCTGCTGGCCGCCCTGCGGCGCGGGCGGGGTGTGCTGGACGACCGGGGCGCCCTGACCGCCCGAGCCCTGCGGGGTGGAGGCGCCCGGGGTGGACGGCGTGGACGGCGTGGAGGAGCCGCCCGGCGCCGGGGTCTCGCTCGGTGCCTGCGTGGAGCCGCCGGGCGTCGAGGACGGCGCCGCCGCGGTCTTGCCGCCGCCGTTGCCGCCGCAGGCCGTCAGGCCGAGCGCCAGTGCCGCCGCCACTCCGCCGATCACGATCTTCCGCATGGGTCGCCGCTCCCTCTCTCGGTGCGCGGCCTCCGTGGTCGCGCTGTGCAGGGTGAGATGCGGACCCGTCCCCGCGGGGTTGGCGCCGCCGGACGTGATCAATCCGACCCGCCGCGGCCCGAACCCGCGCCCCGCCGCGGGCGTCTGGATGTCCAGAGAGCACACAGAAGTTCGCGCATCCCCGGAATCTTTTCCGAGGATGCGCGAGCGGCCTCCACCGCCGTGGACCCGCTCACCCGCACTAAGCGTCGCGCCTTGCACATTGCTCCCGATCGCCCCCTTTTCGGGCGACTCCGTATAGGTCATATCTTCTCAAGGTCAAGCTCCGAGGTATGCCGTCTTGAGGGCGGCCCCGGAAGGGCAGGAAGGCAGCCGGGGAAAGGGAAGGACAGTGCCGGTGGGAGCACCGGAAGGGGAACCGCGATGCCGTCCGATGACGCCGAGCTGCCGACGCCGGACTTCACCTTCGACGCCGACGCGCAGGGCGCCTGCGTCGCGGGGATCAGGCCCTACCGCTGCGGCTCCTACCGCCTGGAGCCGAAGACGGTGTCCGGCAGGTTCGTCGTCCACAACTACGGCCACGGCGGTGCCGGCATCACGCTGAGCTGGGGATGCGCGGCCAAGGTGCGGGACTTCGTCCAGGCGCGGATCGCCACGTCGCACGAGACGGAGGTCGCGGTGCTCGGCTCGGGCGTCATGGGCCTGACGGCGGCGACGCGCCTGCTCGACCTCGGCCTCACCGTCACGATCTACGCCGACCGCATGTTCGCCGACACCACGTCCCATAAGGCCGGCGGCCAATGGGCGCTGTCATTGGTCGAATACCAGGGCAAGGACAGCGAGCTCAAGGACATCCTCACCACGGCGTACACGACCTTCAAGTGCGGCATCGGCCAGGGCTTCGGCGTCTCCGAGCGCCCCAATTACGCCTCGAAGAAGACCCACAACCTGGAGGAGGTGCTGCGTATCGCGCCCTCCCTGATCCCGCCCCGTGTGGACCTCCCGCGGATGCCGTTCCACGGGCACCACAACCCGGGGCACCTGTACCAAACCCTGCTGATCGAACCGCCGACCTTCCTGAAACGGCTGGTGGACGACCTCAAGGCGCGCGGCGTCCGGTTCGTGCAGCAGAACTTCGCCGACCAGGCGCACGTGTTCCGCACGGTGACGCAGAAGGTCATCGTCAACTGCACCGGCTACGGCGCGAAGAAGCTCTGGAACGACACGGCCATGCACCCCATCCGCGGCGACCTGGCGATGCTGCGGCCCCAACTGAACCTGCAGTACCTCTACAGCCAGAACGGCTACATGTTCCCCCGCAGCGACCACGTCGTCATCGGCGGGAACTTCGACTGCACCGAGAACGAGCAACCGAGCAAGGCGGAGTGCAAGAAGCTCGTGAGAGCGATCGCCATGAACTTCGGCCTCGCACCGCCGATGGCGATCCCCGAGAACTTCATCCAGCATCCGCGGATCACCGAGTGGCTGAGGCAGCGCCGCCTGGCCCCCGCGGACACACCCTGCGACCCGCCCTGCAACCCGGTATGACCTCCACCGTCGCCGACTACGTCCTGAGGCGCCTCGCCGAGCAGCACGTGGACACGCTGTTCGGCGTCCCCGCCGCCTACTGCTCGGACCTCTTCGACGCGGCCGGCGCGCACGCCATCAAAACCGTGGTCACGGCGAGCGATCTCGAAGCCGGGTACGCGGCCGACGGGTACGCGCGCGCGAAAGGCCTCGGCGCTGTCGCGGTCGCCTACGGCGTCGGCACGCTCAGCATGATCAACGCTCTTGCCGGGGCGTACGTCGAACGCAGCCCGGTCGTCGTCGTCAACGGCGGCCCGAGCCCCCACAGCATCGAATCCCAGAAGAACCTCGACATCGTCTTCTCCCATTCGATCGGCCGCCCCGACACCGACCTGAGCGCCTACGCACTCGTCACCGCGAGCGCGGCCCGGGCCGTCACCGCCGCCGACGTGCCCGCCGTGGTCGACAACGCGATCGCGACCGCCCTCAAGCGGAAACGGCCGGTCTACATCGAGATCAACCTGGACCTCTGGGACAAGCCCTGCCCGGCGCCGACCGGACCGCTCCCCCTCACCGACCCGCCGGCCGGCACCGAGAAGCAGCTCGCGGCCACGATCGTCGGCCTGATCCGGGCCGCGACCTCGCCGCTCGTCCTCGTCGGCACAGAGATCCAGCGGTACGGCCTCGCCGACAAGGCCGCCGACCTGATCGCCAAGCTCGGGACGCGCTGGTCGACCGCCCTGCTCGCCAAGTCGGTCCTGCCCGAGCAGGGCAACGGTTGGGTGGGGGTCTACGACCCGCCGCACTCGGCCCCGGCCGCCGCGCACGCCGTCCGGGACGCCGACCTGCTCGTGATGCTCGGCTGCGTCCTCCCCAACGGCTACGCACCGCTCGTGACCAGCGGCATCGGACGCATCGTCACCGCCTACGACGGCAAGGTGAGGATCAAGGGAGCCCCCAAACAGAACGCCGAGCTCGCCGCCCTCGTAACGGAACTCGTCACCGAAGCGGCGAAGGCGCCGCCCCGCCCCGTCCCCGCCGGCGTACAGCCCACCACCCCCGCCCCCGCCACCGGCGCCCTGACCTACCGCCAGGTCTACGAGCGCGTCGGCGCCGCCCTGGACGAGTCCTGGCTCGTCATCTCCGACACGCTCCTAGGCGTCGTCTCGGCCGCGAACCTGCCCGTGAAGGGCCGGGACGCGTTCATGTGCAGCGGCGTCTGGGCCTCCATCGGCCATTCCGTCGCCGCCGCCGTCGGCGCCTCGTTCGGCTCGTCCCGCCGCCCCCTGGTCATCTGCGGCGACGGCGGCTTCCACATGACGGCGCAAGCGCTGTCCACCATGGCGCGCTACGGCCGCGACCCGGTCGTCATCGTGATCGACAACGGCATCTACGCGTACGAGCAGTTCCTCCTCAACAGGAGCTACTTCACCGACCCCAACGCCCAGCCGAAGCCCTACGTCACCCTCAACCGCTGGGACTTCACCAAATTCGCGAACGCCCTGGGCATCCAATCCACCCACACGGCCACCACCGCCACAGCCCTGGACACAGCCCTGACCACCGCAAAATCCTCGACCACCACGACCCTGATAATCGCCCAAACCAACCCCCACGACCTCCCCCAAGAACTCCCCTAACCACCCCGACCAAACAAAACCATAACCACCACGTACCCCCACGTGCGAGATGATATCGCCCCCTCATTGCCCTTCAGCATGCGCAATCAATTAGCGGCTCGACCAGCGGCCCGACAGAATTTTCCACCCTGCAACAGCAACGATTTTGAACCCACGACAACTTAGTCCCGAACTCCAAATTCTGCCCATTCGGGGGTCGTGCAGGTAAAGGTGATCCGCGTTAAAATCCCAGGTAGACAGCCTGTGGCGGTGTCAGCCATTCACGGACAAGGATGGCCCGTCCGCCACCGTCCACGGACAAATCACGGACGGACGATCATGGAGGATCGCGCCTTGGGATACGCGAAGAAGCGCAAGGGCAACAACGGAAAGTACCGCTACACGGCCTGCTACGTCGACATCAGAGGTCGGCTGCGGTCAGCCGGGACATACTCCAACAAAAAGGACGCCGACAAAGCATGGCAACGAGCGGAGGTCGAAGTCTCCAGAGGCCGCACGGGAGACCCTGGCCGAGGAAGACAACGCTTCAAGGACTACGTGGAAGAGACCTGGCTCCCGAACCACCAGGTCGAGGCCACCACCCGTGAGGGCTACACGTACGCGATCTACAGGAACATCATGCCGACGTTCGGCTCGATGCGGATGATCGACATCCTTCCCGAGCACGTCCGCGCGTGGATCACGGCCCTCAAGAACCAGGGCATGAAGCCGGTGTCCATCCGCCACAACAAGATCATCCTCAGCGCCATCTTCACCACGGCGATGGACGACCAGGTCACCTTCATCCATCCCTGCCGCGGAGTACGCACGCCTCCGGTCGTCCGCAAGCCCCTCGAGATCATCACCCCCGAGCAGTTCGACGACGTCTACCACGCACTCCCCGAGGGCTCCTTCCGGCTTCTTGCCGAAACCGAGATCGAGAGTGGCCTCCGCTGGGGCGAGCTCAGCGAGCTGCGCGTGAAGGACCTCAACCTCAGGTCCCGCATCCTCACGGTCAGCCGCACCGTCGTCGAGCTGAACCCGAAGTTCCACCCGGAAGGCCGCCACTTCCTCGTCAAGGACTACCCGAAGGACAAGGAGTACCGCCGCTTCAAGCTCAGCACCCAGATCACCGAGAAGCTGGAAGCCCACATCAGGTCAGCGAGCCTCACCCAAGACGACCTCCTCTTCCAGATGCCACCCCAGGACAAGCCCCGAGCCCGCATCACCGAGATCCCAGACCCAGCCACCCTCGGCCGCACGGAACCGAACGAGAAGGGCCGCACCTACAACCACGGCACCCTCAGCGGCTACACCGCCGGCCGCTGCCGCTGCGACTACTGCCGAGGCGCCTTCACCCTCTACCGAGCCGCCCGCCGCGCGAACGGCAAGGACAACCCACGCCCCCGCCGCGTCCGCGAGACCGACGGCCACATCCCCAACGACTGGTTCCGTCGCAAGATCTGGCACCCCGCCCTGGCCGCCGCCGGCCTCAACTTCAGACCCACCATGCGCGACCTACGCCACGCCCACGCCTCCTGGCTCCTCAACGGCGGCGCCGACCTCCAGGTGGTGAAGGAACGCCTAGGCCACGCCTCCATCGCCACCACAGAGCGCTACCTACACACCCTCCCCGACGCCGACGAAACAGCCCTAGAAGCCCTAGCCAAAACCCGCAACCGCTCAACCACCCGATAGCCGAGAGTGATCGAGGAGAGCCGGATAACCCGGCCCTCCTCGATCACGAGTTCATGCGAACCCGGACGACCTCCATGGGCGCGATGTGTTCCCAGGAACGATCTGATCTGGACAAGTGGCTCCCACTGGAGGGGCTGAATCTGAGCGAGGCGCTCAGGGCACTGTGCAGTCGAGGATTCGGCCGTCCGTCGTCCCCAGGACGAGGCGGCTGGGAGACGGCGCGGTGAGCGACAGTGCAACCGCTGGGGTTGCGCCGACTCGGAGCGAGTGCCTCCAACGCATCGCGCCCGTCACGGCGTCCAGTGCCACGACCGTTCCGGAGGTAAAGGCGGCATAGACCGTGCCGTCCGAGATGTCCAGGGACGTGACGTTGTGGTCGGCGGTGAAAACCCAAGTGACGTTGCCGCTGGGCAGGGCGCGGCGTGCAACGAAGGCGTTGCCTGGCAACAGGCCCCGTCCATTGTGGACGGCCCCGCCATGAACCAGCGCCTCACCCTCCGCATCTCGGACATGGGCGACGGGGCCACCGAACAGGTGGCCCTTGCGGGCGGTGTCCCACTCCAGTGAAAACAGGTCCGTGACGGTGTGCGTCAGCGGATCGAGCCGGGCCACCTGCTTTTCCTCGGCGCCACCCCTTCCCTCGCCCCGCAGGAAGAACAGCTCGGGGCTGTGCCGGACCGCGAACGGGTGATTGAACAGGTCGAACCTGCCCAGCCCTACCCGCCCGGCCTCCTGGACCTCGGGGGAGATCAGCAGAGACTCCTCAGCGGTCGAGGCGAAGTCGACGTCGCGCAGCACCATCCAGCCGTCCGTCCGAGCGGCGAGTGTTATCGGGAAACTCGGCGCAAGGGTGGCTGTGCGGGCACCGTCGGCGAGGGAAAAGCGGACAGCCGATCCAGGGCTGCGCTGCCAGCCGGCCTCGGTGTGCCGGGTTGGGGAGTCCAGCACGACCCATGCTGATTTACCGTCGGGCGTCATGTGGATCTGACGGCCGCCTGCCGGGTCCGACACAGTGAACGCGCGCCGGCCCGTTGGCTCCCAGCACTCCAATGCGATCCGCTCGGACGCCGCCAGGATCCGGCCGTCCGGCAAGGGCTCCACAGCCCAGACCTGTCGCCGCGGCTCCCTGCGACCGTCTGACAGATCATCGAGGACTTGCTCAGGGGACCGGCCGGCCGGAATCGGCGCGAGCAGCGTGACCGGGGCCGCGGTCTCTTCCGGGCGCAGCGGCGCCGGGGCGATCCAGTTGTCACGGATGGCGGTGCACCGGTGCCCTTGAGTGTGAGCATCCGGGTTCTCGTCGTCGGGAGGTGCTAAGACGAAGTCCAGCGTTCGGGCGTCTCGCCATGTCAGGGATAGAACCTGTCGTGGATGGGGCAGGAGCGAGGTGACAGTCCCCGCCGCCAGATCGAGAAGGAGGAGCTCCCCCTCGAAAAGGTAGCCTCCGTCGTAACACCCGGTGCCGACGGCGGCGAGCGGCAGGCTCGGGTGGACCGCGATCGCGTTCACCGGCCATCGTGGCCGGTGCAAATGCCGGCAGGTCGCGCCGTCGAGGTCATAAACGCCGAGGAGGACGTCGCTCAGCCTGTCAGCGGTGCCGTTACCCGCCCACTGCAGCCGTCCTGCATCCCCGCCCACGATCGTGACGCCGAGCCGCTCGTCGACGGCGACCACGCGGGGGTCACCCGTCTCGGCGAACGGCCCACCACCGAGGACCCTCTGGATCTTCAACACCGACCCACCGTAGACGCTACCTTTGGTCGCCTCATCCGGTTTTCCATTGTGTAAGCCCGGGTCACACAGCACTGCGAGGGGCGATTGATTTCTTGCCGTGTTCATGACGACCGTAAGCGTCGGTGACACCCTCGCGGGAACCGTCGCCGAGGTTACGCGATCGGGGCCTCGGTGTTCCTCGGTGACTTCGCCAGCGATCGAGGCGCTGACAGCCCACGCCCTTGTCAGTGGCTTCTGCCTTGTTGTGTGGGCGCGGCTCATGAACCTCGCGGCATAGGTGACGCTCTGCTGATTGCAGCAAGCTCACCGATTTCTTGGAGTCCAGAGGTTGCTCACCGTCCTACGGTTGCCCGCCTGGCCCGTCTAGGCCAGTGATCCACCCGGATCGGTTGCTCACCTGAAAACAGCCGGAACGGGCATTAGTCTCTCGATGGAGAACAAGGGGAGACGATGACTGACGACCGCGCGGCAAACGTTCCGGTGTGGACGCTGGCGACTGCTGACGTCCGGGTGCCCGCTCTGACCGGAGACGAGCCGATGACGGCCGAGCGCCTGGCTGAACTGCGCAGCGTCCTGGCCGCCCTGGCCGACGAGCCAATCGCCACACTCGAGGTGCATCCGCTGCCTGACAAGCTCGACCGCGGCCCGGGTATCCCGCTGGATGCAGCGAGTCCCTTGGCGCAGCACCTGTCGCAGCTCATCACGCAATCAGCGCAGCGTTCCTCCGGGGCGGCCACGGCGACCGCCTCCGGTGAGGCCTTGTATCGCATGGTGGTTCCGGCGAAGTTCGCCGCCCAGCTCGGTCAGGGCATCGTTCGCCCGATGGCATCCAAGGCGGTGGCCGGTGGAATCCGTGGTCCACTCGTGAACTCAACCGGCATCGTCGGCGGCGCGACTTTCGTGCCAGTCGGTAAAGCGGCAGCAGCAGGCGCAGCCGGCGGAGCCGGTACCACAGCCGGCGTCGCGGTCGGAGGTAGCGCGGCGTTCACCGTGGCTGCGCCGCTCGTACTTATGGCCGTAGCGGTGGGGATTAGCGCGCACGCCGACTACAAACGCCAGCAGGCCATCGAGCACATCACAGAACTGTTGGAGCAACTGCACGAAGACAAGCTCGAGGACGAACGCAACCAGCTCGACGGCTGCCGCGACGCCATCGACAAAGCCACCGCCATCCTGCTCGACCAGGGCAAGCTCGGTGTCTCGCTGGGGCTGGACTCCGCGTCATACGCCATCAGCACGGCGCTGGTCGCCGCCGAACGCCGCCTCGCCAAGTGGCGGAGCGCCCTCGACGCGCTGCCCGACGGCGCGCCCGTCGAAATTGGCACACTGACCAAGTCGTTCCCCGGTCTCACCGACGACCGTGGCGGCATATTCCGCGCCCACCTCGAACTCGCCGCGCTCGCGATCGCGCTGGAGCGGCGAGTCATCGTCCTCCAGGCCGTCGAGCATGCTCAGAGCGACCCCGGCAACCCGTTCGAGAACTTCATCCGCAACCTCAGGGATCACCAGCAGCGCCTCGACGACCTGGAGTTGGGCATCGCCGGTGTCCTCGTACGCCTGTCGGCGTTGGAGCTGGCACGCCCGTCCGGTCTGCGGCCCGTCTTCACGACCAGTGAAGTCGAGCGCTTGATGCGCGCGGCGCACAGGGTTCGCAAGCTGGGCGACGGCGTTACGTTTGACGGCCGCGCGACGGACGTGGCGATAGAGATCGCTCGCGATAAGGACGGCGCGGTGGTCGTGTTCCCGGCGCTGCCGGCATAGGTTTGGCGTGCTCGCGCTTAGTTGGTGCGTCGTGTGAGACCGCTCGATTCCTCCTTGCTCCCGCTTCCTAGCCTCGCGACCTTGAGTCCCGCTGTTCGCGCGCATAAGCCGCCCGGTTGAGAGAATTAAGGATGCCGGGCACGCCTCCACTACTTGTCAGCGATTTGGTCTGTACCAACCGCTGATGCTGGAGGCGGGATTGCGTTCCCTCACTCGGTCTGGGCGGTCTGGGTCAGCACCGGCAGGTCCGGCTGCTGCTCCGCGGGCCTGGACATGATGTAGGCGGTTCGGCCCCGCCGCTCGACCTCGCGCAGCAGCCGCCACCCTTGCTCCCGGCAGTAGTAGTCCGCCAGCCGCGCATGAAACGCACCGCGTCGCACATGCGACCGGCTAGTCCGGGCGGCATGGTCCAATGCCCATCGTGCGATCACGTGCCCGAGCCGGGCACCGTCGGTGGGCCGGGTCCAGGTCGACGCCAGAAAGTACGAAGACTCGGCGCGCTCGGCGTCGGTGTAGGCCCATGCCGGGCACTCCTCCAGCACGGTAGTGCAGCCGAGCACAGTCCCTTCGTCCTCCAGCACCCACACCGGCCACTCGGCTTCTCCGAGCTGGCTGGCCAGCGTCGCGGCGACATCGTCGGAGACTCGGAGTTGCCGCTCGCGCCCCCACGCGGCACGGGCAGTCACCATCGCGATGACGCCGGCCCGGTGACGTGCCGGCTTCGCCCGAACCATCAGCACCGCGCTCACTCCTCCGGTCCGCCCCATCGCGTAGGTAGACAGCCTCTAATCAGCTCTGGAAGAGATGCGGTCATTGCGTGCAGGCCGACATCCGTCGTCACCGTGATTCCGGCAACTCCAGCCCCAGCGAGATCAACGTCGCGTACGAACTCCGGATGGGGAACGTCCGCTCATGCCGATGAGCGGACATTCTCGATGCATCCGTGCGGCGTTGGACAGCCGAGGGAGATGAGATTTGCATCCCAATCCGGCCGCCGCACTAGACCCCTCTCATCCCCTGGTAAAGGCGTGTTGAGGTCATGGCCCTAATAGCAGCCTGAAGGTTAGCGCTCGAAGCAGAAGAACCCCTGGTAGACAGGCTGATCACCACGACTACACCCGCTACCTGACCGCCGCCCGCGAGCCGGGCATCCAGCGGTAGCTGGAGAAGGCCGACATCCTCATACTGGCCGACAATGCCTACCAAGGAGCCGAGGTGTCGGTGGTGATCACGACCAAAAGGGCAAGGACGGGTCGAGGTCGCAGCAGCGGGCGAACCGGGCACGCGTCAAGCTCCCGCGGGCCTCGAACGCAATGCCCAGCTCAACTCATGGCGGATCCTACGCAAACTGCGCTGCCGCCCGAACTAGGCTGGCCACCCCACCTCGTCAAAGCCATCGCCGTTCTAGAGAACCACCGCACTACCCACACCACTCAAGGATGAAATGAGTTCACTAGTTCGCGGCTGACGCCGTAGGTGACGGCCAGCTGTCATTGATAGCAGCCGGCGGATGCACTCTCATGCAGCCAGACCGTCCACCTGATGCCGTGTCCTCCGGTCGTACCACGAGCCAGCGTTACAGAAAGTGATGATCTGCAACATCTTGTGATTGGGTCCGGGGAGTGGCCCCCCCTCTGTAAAATGGCGTTGCACCTCATGCGGGTGGCCTGCCAGCCTCTTGGCCATGGCGATTGCTGATGATCCTGCGCTGCCCCTGAGGAACGGGCGCGCGCTTTACTGAGGCGATCGCCCTGGCTGCGGCTCTGGGGGCGAGGCGATATTCGCTGAGGCCGGACGGAAGTTCGGGCTGGGCCGGTGGGCGTTCACGTGGGAGCACGTGCGGGCGTGCTGGGCACCGTCGATGCGGATGTTGTTATGGCCGTATGTGGGTTCTTCGCGCCGCGCCTCGTGCGCTCAGCGTGGGATCGCGCCTTGTCGGTAGGTGCCCGGCAGACGCTCCCGAACCCCTCCGGTTCTGGCAGTGCTGCCTTGCGTCGCCCTGCTCCGTCTGCGTGAGCATCGTGAGTCCGGGCCACCTGCTCGCAGTGGCGGCCGAGGGGCTGTCCGCCCCTGCGCTGAACAGGCGTGAGTTGGAACAGATCAGCAGGCATTCGACGAGACGGTCGGCGAAGCAAAGAGGTGAAGGTTCATGACCACGGTCGTGGAGCACATCCAGAGCACAGATGCGGCGATCTGTCGGAACATCGACTCGCTGCCGGATCAGCGCGCTCTACTGTCACAGAACGTCCTTGCTCAGCTTCGAAACTTGATCGAAGGCACCGCCGTCCGTCTGCACACGGGCACGGATGACGCTGAGTACAACTACGCGGCAATCGATCCGGGACTCGATTTCGTCAAGGCCAAGGCGAAACTGAACTTCCTCGGGAAGTTCCACAAGCTCATCCAGATCAGTGCGTCGCACTACACACTGGACGGGGATGCCTCCGAGCGCCTGATGCTCAAGTACTACGAGTACCTCCTGCGCATCCGCACCTTGCTATGGGACAGCTGCAGGATTGCCGTGCTGGCGAACCTGGAGTCGTTCCCGGTCGATCTCGACCCGTCGCTGCGCGAGTACCACGAGAAGATCGCTGCTCGGATCGAGGTACTGCGTTCGACGGCGTCAGGCAGTGGAGCGCGGCATCGCTACTACATCCATAAGACGCGCCCGTTCTTCGTTGGCGGACGTATCTACTACGAGGTCACCTTTTACCGAGCTGTCAACCATGTCAGCAAGTTTGACCGCATGATCGCGTTCACTGACATCGACATGACCGATAAGTACTCGGCGATCCTGACGCTCCAGCGTGACTCGATCACCGTCCTCGACCAGACGATGCCGATCACGCTCATCAGTGAATGGGAGGTGTCGATTCGGCCTTGCGAATTCGACAACTTCGCGCGTCTCTTGGGCATCACCACCAAGGTCCGGACCAATTCCACCGAGTACGGCTATCTGATGCGGGCTCTGACCGTGGGCTCGGACAGCTTGCTCGATCTAATCGACATGCCCGGTGACAAGTACACGGCGATCAAGGCCGAGGGCACGGTCGGTGTCATCAAGGCGCAAATCTTCCCGGTACTGGACGAGGCACGTCGCATCGTGCGGTCGGCCACTCCGGGACACAACGTCATCCGCTACCTCATGCTTCGGATGCACAATCAGGTTCTCAGGTTGCAGTACAACTGGGAGAGTTGTGAACGTCTGTCCGGCCTGAACCTGCTCTACGGCTGCATCCCGTTCGACCAGATGCCCTTCTGCACCTCACTGCCGGGGCACAACCCGCGCTACTGGGACCTCGTTGAGAGCCTCGACACGACCGACCGAAACCACGAGTTGCTCGCTCGGCGAGTGCGAAACAACGTCGACCGCCACGGAATGCTCTACACGCCCAACGCCGATCTCGAGGAGTTCGGAGACGCCGCCGAGCTGATCGCCACCTACAACAGCTTGCTCTACTACAAGCACCGTGGGCGCCAGCTGCTGCAGGACAAGGGCCAGGTTTTCATCCGCGGATACGAGGACGACACTGTCGCCATCGTCGAGAAGCTACAGAAGTATGCCTCGTCCGGGATCGACGGCTACACGGTAGCCGTCGAAAGCTGGCTAAATGAGGCACCTCGCGGCATCGATGACGAGGCCAAGAGGGATGCGCTCACACGTCTGTTCAGCCAGTCGAAGGTGGCCTTGGTCTACGGCGCGGCTGGCACGGGCAAGTCAACGATGGTCGATCATATCGCGAACTACTTCAACGACCAGACCAAGCTCTTCCTGGCTCACACCAACCCGGCGATCGACAACTTAAAGCGCAGAGTCACTGCCGAGGGCTCGACCTTCCGGACGATCAGCAGCCAGATCTACCAGGCTGCCTCGGATCTGGAGTACGACCTTCTGGTCATCGACGAGTGCAGCACCGTTAGCAACGCTGACCTGCTCAAGGTGTTGGAGAAGACGTCCTTTAAGTTGCTCGTCCTGGTCGGCGACGTCTACCAGATCGAGTCAATCCAGTTCGGCAACTGGTTCAGCATCATCCGTTCGTTCATCCCTAGCGCTTCGGTGTTCGAGCTAACGACTCCGTTCCGAACCACCAGCGAGTCGCTCCTGGGTTTCTGGGGCAAGGTGCGCAACCTCGAGAACGATATCGCCGAGGCCATCGCCCGTAACGGCTACTCGACCGTGCTCAACAAGTCTCTGTTCGAGCCTCAGCGTCTCGATGAGATCATCCTCTGCCTGAACTACGACGGGCTGTACGGTATCAACAACGTCAACCGCTTCCTTCAGAGCAGCAACCCGAACCCGGCGACGACTTGGCGTGTCTCCACCTACAAGGTCGGCGATCCTGTCCTGTTCCATGAGACCGAGCGGTTCCGTCCGGTGATTTCCAACAATCTAAAGGGCCGGATCGTCCACATCAACGTCGCGCGAGGCCAGATCCAGTTCGATGTCGATTTGGACCGGCCGCTCAAGGAAATCGACGTCGGCGGCGGAGATCTGGAGTGGGTGGAGGGCTCGACCGTCCGCTTCTCCGTCTACGACCACGACATCAGCGACGAGGACGACGATTCACTCAACACCTCCGTGCCGTTCCAGGTCGCCTACGCGGTCTCGATACATAGGGCGCAGGGCCTCGAGTACGACTCAGTGAAGATCGTCATCACCGATGCCAACGAGGACGACATCACACACAGCATCTTCTACACGGCCGTCACTCGAGCACGGGAGAGCCTCAAGATCTTCTGGACACCAGAGACGCAGCAGTCTGTACTGAAGAATCTTCAGCGAGGCAGAAGCCCAAAGGACGTCGCAATTCTGTCGAAGCGCCGTGGACTTACGCCCGTCGGTGGGCCCCGGCGTTCTCCATGAGTCGAGGAACACCCAGGCAGGGGTACAGGTAGGAACCGGGAGAACGAGGTACGGAACCTAGAAAGGGAACGGCCAGCGACGTTCACCAGCAGGAACATCCGCTTATGCCGCGTGTGGTTGGTCTGGTCTTGGGTCTGATGCTGGCGCAGCGTCGCAAGTATGACTTCCTTCGATGAGCTTCTGGGCACGCCGCCCGGTGCCGGAACCGCGAGTGGGACGTCCTGCGGCTAGCAATGCTCGCCTACCTGGCCCGCTACAAGGGCGACTCACGCATGCACACCGAGTCGGACCTGCGGATTTACCTGGCCTGGTGCGCCGAACGGCGGCTGGAGCCTTTGGCAGTACGGCGCGCGCAGGTGGAGATGTACGTGCGGTTGCTGCAGGAGGTCCGCCGGCTCCGGCCTTCGACCGTGTCCCGACGCCTGTCAGTAGTGGCGGGCTTCTACCGCACCTGCGTGATCGACGGGATTCTCGAGCACTCGCCCCCCGACCACGTCCGCCGCCCCAACATCCCACCCGAATTTCCCCACGCTCGGACTCTCCATCTGCAGTTCGAGGCTTTGCTGTCGGCCGCACGCGCATCGTCCCATTCCATCGATTTCGCGCTGGTGGCGATGCTCGGGCTGCTCGGGTTGCGGATCTTCGAGGCCACCGGCGCCGACATCGACGATCTGGGCGAGGAACACGGCCACTGGGTCCTACGCGTCGTCGGCAAGGGCACACGGATCGTCCTGATAACTCTCCCGCCGGCGGTCGGCAGAGGGATCGACCGCGCCATTTGCGACCGGACGGCCGGGGTCGATCCTGCTCAACACCCGCGGGCCCCGGATGGATCGGCACGCCGCCACCCGCCGCCTGCGCCGGCTCGCCGCCGCATCCGTCATCCGACTGCCGCGGATGCACCCGCACATGCTCCGCCACACCTTCGTGACCACCAAGCTGGATGCCGGAGTCGATCTGGTTGCGTCCATGGAGGTGGTGTATGAGTTTGACCTGGTCAAATGGTATGGCGTCGTGACGTGAGATGGCCATAGCGTGATCCTGACCAAGGCCGAAGGAGAAGAGAACACGATGGCCGTGGACAACGGTAGAGGGCGTCGATCAGCACGACCAGATACACCGCATCGAGCGGCCGAGCCCGCCAGGCCTCCATCTCCTCCACGACTTTGTCGGTGACCCGCGAGATCAGGTCACGCGAGACCTGGACCTGGTAGATCTCGGCCAGGTGCGCACGGATCTCACCCGTGAGGTCTTTCCAACCTCAATTGGCGTGATGGTGCAGGGCGAGGATCGCCTGGACGATGGCGGTCAGGCGGCTTGGTGAGCAGCGGGCCTTGCG